>CAZGCV010000015.1:0-19450 GCA_964524735.1 uncultured Candidatus Saccharibacteria bacterium
ATGTAGAACTTTCTCTTCGTGTTGCAGGACAAGAACGCGTTTGGGGCAAGCTTCGTGAACTTATGGAAAGCAAAGAAATTGTTTCTACTAAGATCGTTGCTGCTAACAAAGGTGGTTTAATGATCGAATTGAATAATGTAACTGGTTTCTTGCCAGTTTCTCAATTGTCTCTTGAACATTACCCTCGTGTAGAAGATGGCGACAAGAATAAAATTCTTTCTATCTTGAACAGCTACGTTGGAACTCACTTTAACGTACAGGTTATTACTGCAGATATGAACGATGAAAAGCTTATCGTATCTGAAAAAGCTGTATTCGAAGAAGAAATGCATAGCAAGATGTCTGAACTTAAGATTGGCGATGTTGTTACTGGTCAGATTACTGGTGTTGTAGACTTCGGTGTATTCGTTAAATTCGGTGAACTTGAAGGCTTGGTACACATCTCTGAGCTTGCATGGCAGCGTATTGAAAATCCTAAAGATCTATTCAAAGTTGGTGATACTGTAAAAGCAAAAATCATCGCAATTGAAAAGGGTCGTGTATCTTTGTCTATCAAGCAACTGCAAAATGATCCTTGGGCTGAGGCTGTAAAGAAATATCAGATTGGTCAAGTTGTAAAAGGTAAAGTTTCTAAAATTATGCCATTCGGCGTATTTGTAGAACTTGATGAAGATATTCAAGGTTTGGCTCATTTGGTTGAACTTTCTCATGAAGCTCCAAAGCAAGCTGAAGATGTTGTAAAAGTTGGTGAAGAATATGAATTCAAAGTAATTTCTATTGAACCAGCTGAACACCGTTTAGGTTTGTCTATTAAACAGTTAACCGAAGCTCCTAAAAAAGCTGAATCAGAAAAAACTGAAGAAGCTCCTGCAGAAGCGAAAGCTGAATAATATATTTTTAAAACTCCCCTTCTCGGGGAGTTTTTATTTTTGCCAGAAATATCATTTAGATTTTATCTAAATATGAGATAATATATTGGTAGTATTAAGAAAATATTTATGCAGAAAATTACTCCAAACTTATGGTTTGATCATAATGCAGAAGAAGCGGTGAATTATTACTTGTCTATTTTTCCAGACAGTAAAATAGTTAAAACTCATCATTATCCCAATGAAGGGTTGGCAGATTTCCAAAAAGGTTTTGAAGGAAAAGTATTAACAATTGAATTTAATTTATTAGGACATGACTTCGTTGCTATTAACGCTGGTCCAGAATTTAAATTTAACGAATCTGTTTCATTTTTGATTAACTGTAAAGATCAAGATGAAATTGATTTCTATTGGGACAAGCTTACTGCTGATGGTGGCGAAGAAAGTGTTTGCGGATGGCTCAAAGATAAATACGGCTTGTCTTGGCAGGTTGCCCCAGAAGGTCTTGATGACTGGATGAAAAATCCAGAAGCTTTTCAAAAAATGATGGCAATGAAAAAAATAATTATTGCTGATCTAAAATAAAAGTTTAATTTAAAAAGCACCTCTTAAGAGGTGCTTTTTAAATGGTGCCTGGGGAGGGAATCGAACCCTCAATCCCTTGCGGGCCCAGGATTTTAAGTCCTGTGCGTATACCAGTTCCGCCACCCAGGCAGGGTGTATGCAAGAGCATAAAGTCTTTTGGAGGTGCGAGCGGGTTCGAATCCCGCGCATGGCGGTTTTGCAGACCGCAGTGTTACCACTTCACCATCGCACCAAAAGTAGAATAACTATCTAATTTTAGCCGAATTAAAGACTAAATTCAAGGCTTGTTTTATATATTAAAACCCTCCGCCCGTTAGGAGCGGAGGGTTTATCAATTGTTGTAAGTTATTTAGCCATTGCTACTTCAGAAACTGCTGTTCTTAAGTTGCCGCTGTTATAGTCTAGCATAAATGCATGACGCTCAGTTTCGGCTTCGGCTGTTAAGGTAAGTAAATCATTACTTACAGAATTACAGCCATTTAGCCAACGAGGGCTACCAGGAACAACATATACACCTAACATGGTTTTACAGTTAGTGTAACGTTCTTTGTAAATTGGTTTTTCCAGAAGAGCGCTCATATCCTTAAACCAATCAAGTTTAGTCGGATAACGGCGCCATGATGGATGGCTAGGATGTACTCCAATACCACTACAGTTGTTGTCTGCACAACGCTTGCCAAAGTTACTTTCTACGAAACTAATAGCAAGTGCGCGCTGCCATTGAGGCTGTTTTACAATCTCATCTGCGTAAACCGCAAGAGGAGAACCTTTCGATTCAAGATAGGCTTTCACTTTCGGAGCCAAGATAGTATTAATATCTGTGCGAACGTGGTATAGTGCCAACTCATCGTAGGTCAATAATTTTTGTGTTTGATTTGAGCTGATCTCAAAAACTAGAGCTTTTTCACCTTTATTCTGTGCAGTATAAGCTGCAGCCGCAAATTCAGGATAAACCATGAAAATGAGGGGCAAGAAAGCGAGTGAGGCCACTGCTTTCTCAATGACAGTATTAAGGCTCAAAGGAGCTTTCATTTAATCAATGCAACTCCTATATCTATAACTCGGAGCCAGCGGGATCATCAATAAGTCCCTCACACCCGCTCTTTCTAAGCCTAGATTTAATGTTTATAAAATATAAAGACCTTGTTCTGGTTACTGCGGAATGAGGACTTTTTTACTCTAGTCTCGCTTCTCTGCTGCAATTTTTGCAGTAGTTCGGCCAATAAAAAAGCCTGCTCAAAGCAGTACCGTACAAGGGATAGTTTACCAGATTTGCATATTAATTTCAAGTGATTTTAAGAGCTTTTAGGCTTATTTAAGCCATTTAACGTTTTTTTAGGCTTGAGAATGGGCTGAATCGGAATCTATTTATGGCTTATTTAAAAGGGATTTATATAATAAAAAACCCGCCATTTGGCGGGTTGGTTTTTTATGCTTCACATATTTCCTTTAGCTTTGCTAAAGCTTTTGGCCACATTTCATCAAACATAGATTTGTAATCAGACGGAACATCTATTTCAACTAGAACTTCAGTAACGCCATCAGTTTCTGTGAATGTGTAATTCTCAAATGAAGGAGTCCACTTTTTGGCTTCTTCGCTAGTGGTGTCTTCTACTCCATTGCCATAAACACCAAGATATTCAACAGAAACAAATTCATGAAGTCGGTTTTCGGCAATGCGACCTATCATACCGCTTTCTTCGCCAGTCTGTGGATCAGGGCCAAGAAAAACAATTTTAGAACCTTGGTTCCAATCGCCTTTGTAGTAACCATCAGGACTAAACTCAGAAGCCCATTGTTTATAAGTTTCTTCATTCAGCATAGTATCCCAGACTTTGGCTACGGGTGCATTTATTTGAATTGATTGATGTACTTTTTCCATATGCGTTTTGTTAATTGTCTATAGTATAGCAAAAACAAAAAACCGCCCTTTAGGGACGGTTTTTTGATGGAGCGGCCAAGGGGAATCGAACCCCTATCCCTTCCTTGGCAAGGAAGAGTTCTACCATTGAACCATGGCCGCAATGTCTTATAGTTGTTTGGTAACCACTTTAGTGGTGCCGCGAGTCAGAATTGAACTGACGACACGACGCTCTTCAGGCGTCTGCTCTACCACTGAGCTACCGCGGCGTGATGTGGGGATTGGAAACGGGAAAACCCGTGGTGGGCGATAAAGGATTCGAACCTTTGGCCTTCTCGGTGTAAACGAGACGCTCTAACCAACTGAGCTAATCGCCCTAAATGTTTTTTGAAAATTCCATGGTGCCCAAGAGAGGACTCGAACCTCCACGGGATTGCTCCCACTACCACCTCAAGGTAGCGCGTATACCAGTTCCGCCACCTGGGCAGGGATTCATTGGGAAGAAATTTATTCAAAAATCTTCCTAATTATAGATGAATTACAGTAAATTGTCTAGGGCGGCACCCTTTAATTTAAACAACTTCCCATTTTCCTTCGCCATTTCTGGCTAAAGTGCCTAGCAAAGAGAATCCAGCTGCTAGTTTGTGTCCCCCGCCTCCTAAAGTTTTCGCAATTGCTTGTACATCAACGCCTTTGTGTTCTTCGCTACGCAAGCTCCCTTTGATGACATTATTGTCTTGCTTTAAGAACATTGCGAATTTTGCTTCAGGTACTTTATTTAAAGTTTCTACAATGCCTTCAAAAGCAGACATTGGCGGATTCCCTAAAGCTTCCAATTCATCTGCTGTAATAATCGAGTAGATCATTTGTTTTTTTGAATCGTAATGCGCATTCTCCAAAGCTTGCGCCCAAGCTTTTAAACTTGTTAAGTCTTTTCCCTCGTAAGTATGTTTGGTAACTGTTGATACTCTCGCGCCATGTTCCATTAATTCACTTGCTGCAGCAAGAGTACTGGCTTGGGTATTGCTATGCATGAATATACCAGTGTCAGTAACAATGCCAGTTAACAAGCACAGCGCAATTTCATGATTAATTTTCCAGTCAGAAAATTTAAAAAAGTCGTAAGTTAATTCCGCTACTGCAGACTTGGTAGATTCTACAACATTCACAGTGCCATACATTGTATTGTCTGGGTGATGATCTAAATTAATTATCGGAATTTCTAAAGCAAGAATTTGTTCGTGATTAACTCTTTCTGGTACAGAACATCCAGAAATAACCAAAACATCAAAATCTACTTCTGCAGGAAGTTGTTCTGTAACAATATCCGACATTGGTAAGTATTTTAGCTGCTCTGGAACTCCTCCGGAAATAACTACAGCAACTTGCTTCCCCTCTTGCTTTAAATGATTTGCCAAAGCTAAAACCGAACCGAGGTCATCACCATCGGTTCTTTCATGCGTGGTTAAGAGCACAGAACTTGCCTGCTCTAAAAGTTGTTTAGCTATTCCAAATTCTTCCATTAATTTATTTTTCGTTTTGATCGCTGTCTTCGTCGTCGTGAATTTTTTTGATCAATTCATCAATGTGCTGTACATACCTTGGCGAGGTGTCTAAAAAGAATTGAAGTCTTGGAGTCATTTTTAAACCTAGATGACGGTTTAGTTCGCCTTGAATGTCGTAAAGATTTTTATTAATGTTGGCTAGGATATTATCATCATCGCCTCCGATAATGGAAATCCAGACTTTAGCCCAGCGCGCATCTCCACTGGTTTCTACTCGAGAAACAGTAACAAGACCGCCTTCAGTATCAATAACATCTTGAAGGGTTTCTCCGACTTGTTGCTGAATAATAGAATTTAGCTTTTCTATACGATTTGTTGGTTTCTGATTATGCATAGTATTTATGAGAAGAAAAATTATTATACCTTATTTTCTATATTATATCAAGAGCGTGTTGAATAGATGAAAAAACCGAACATATGAATGTTCGGTTAATTTTTTGGCACTAAGCAGTTAGATGAGATTCAAGAATATTCTCAAAATTAGTAATGTTTATTTGAGGATATTGAATTACTTTGACGTTATTTTGAAATTGCAAAGGTTCTCCTGATATTACAATCAGGTTAGCGTTTGGTTTTTGCTCTTTGCATTCATCCAGAAACTCAAGAAGATTAGAATCTTGTTCTTTCCATCTTTCGCTATCACAGATGATAGAAACAAAATTATAATGTTGCTTCAATATAACTGAAGCATCAGAGACCGTTGTAACTAGTATACTTTTTAGTTCATGGGCGTTCATTATCTCGCAAGCAAGTTTTAATCTTCCATGATCTCCTATGATTAAGTACCATTCATTTTTCATCGTATCCTCCAGATAAATATGTAAGTTAGTCTTAAATAAAAAGACATTATAGTATAGTCTATAATGTCTTTTGTTTCAAGGTCTCTTCAAAGCTTTCGATTTGATCACCTTCAACCAATTTAATGTTGGTTTTAATCTTCATGCCGAATTCATTGCCTCGAGAAACTTCTTTGGTATCAATTTTATTCTGTTGTAGTTCAAGGATTTCACCGCGACCGATTTCTACAGACTCAGTATTACCTTCTTCGTCAGTTTGTTTACGCCAAATTGCTACTGGTTTGTTCTTGCGGATTTCACCGTCATCAACACGTCCGCCAATAATCATTTGAGATTTTTCTGTGCGGAATATTCCTAGGATTGTTCCTTTTCCAAATGTTGCTTTTTCCATTTCCGGAGTGAACATTGCAATTACAGCGCTAGTAATGTTTTCAAGTAATTCATAAATAACATCATAGCTTTCAACAGCAACCTTCTTTTGTTTAGCTAAATTAATAGCTTTCGGATTAGTCTTAACTCGGAAAGCGATGATTGTTGCTTTACTGCTATCTGCAAGCAAGATATCATTTTCGTTAATTTCACCAATACCTTCGCTAAGTATGCTTAAAGTAACTTCTTCATTTTTCAGTTTAGCAAATGACTGTTTGATTGCTTCTAAAGAACCAGCTACGTCTGCTTTCAAAATCAAATTTAAAGTTTTACTTTCTGTATCGCCTTGAAGTTTAGATCGATGAGTCAGCTTTCGGCTATGCTTCATCTTTTGCGCATTTGTAGCAATTGTGCGCGCTTCTTCTAAAGTTTCTGTAGTTTGAAGAATGTCTCCTGCTTCTGGAAGATCTGAAAAACCTGAAATTAATGCTGGGCGGCTAGGCGCAGCAAATTTTAGTTTTTTGCCGTGCTCATCTTCTAATGACTTAACGCGACCATGGCCAGTTCCAGCCACAATAATATCCCCTACTTTCAATGTTCCGTTTTGCACAATAACAGTTGCAACAGCACCTTTACCTTGCGCTACATGCGATTCAATTACAGTTCCTAAAGTCTTACCGTTTGGATTCGCTTTAAAATCTTCAACTTCTGCTTGAAGCAAAACCATTTCTAAAAGTTTGTCTATACCAATATTTTGTTTTGCAGAGATTTCTACTGCAATTACATTTCCACCCCAATCTTCAAGCAAAACTCCGTGTTCAGCAAGTTCTTGCTTGGTTTTCATTACATTAGCGTTTTCTTTATCGATTTTGTTGATAGCAACTATTAATGGAGTGTTAGTAAATTTGGCACGATTAATAACCTCAATGGTTTGAGGTCTTACGCTGTCATCTGCAGCAACAACAAGAATAATTAAATCCGTTACATTCGCACCACGAGCACGCATTTCTACGAAAGCTTCATGTCCTGGAGTATCTAGAAAAGTAATTACTTTGCCGTCATGTTTAACTTGATAAGCGCCAATATGCTGAGTAATGCCACCAGATTCTGTGTCTACAACACTAGCTTTACGAATCGCGTCGAGCAAAGTAGTTTTACCGTGGTCAACGTGACCCATAACAGCAACAATTGGAGGACGTGTCTCTAATTTGTCTGCATCATCAGTTGCTTCTTTTTGTAATCTTTCTTGAAGAAAACCAATGCCGAATTCTTTTTGGTCACCAGTCTGTTCTTCTGCTACTTCAAAACCTAAATCTTGAGCAATAATAGTAGCTGTTTCAAAATCAACTTCTTCATTGATTGTTGCCATTACGCCATTCATAATAAGCGCTTTGATTACATCCGTAGCTGGAAGTTGTAGTAAATCTGCGAAATCACGGACTTTGATGAATGCCGGAAGCGCCACTTTCTTTGGAACAGTATTTTTTGGCTTATCTTCCTGTTTTTCTTTTGGTTTCAAAGCATCAGAAATTTGCTTTGCCAAATGATTATCTATCTTGTTTGCACGAGGAGAAATACGAAAACCAGCTGCATTAGCCTTCTGGCGCAGCTCTTGTATAGACATATTCAACTCATGTGATAAAGAAGATAAGTTCATTTATTGGGAAAGTTTAGTATAACTTGTTAACTATACTGCAAAACCTTAGAAAAATCAAGTAAATTTAAAACCGCCATTAATCTTTTGGCGGTTTTAGAAGGTTCTGTTCTTTCCTACTATCATTCGGAGTTGTCTTGGGTAGACTGTAATAATTGCTGGAACTTTGGCAAAAGCTTTTCCAGCAATTGTTATTGGGAATCCTAAAGGCTCTAGGAATTCAACTTGCCGACACTTTATTACGGAAGTTCCTGGTATATGCTCTAAAACTCCTTGGGCAATATCAGGCTTGTACTTCATTACATCGATTTTATTCATTCTTTCTAGGATCATTAGATCCAGATACCCATCAGTTGGGTTAGCAACAGTGCTATTTCCAGTAGATGTACCTCTTGAATTCGTAACTGTACCACCTAAACAAGTAATATCCATGTTGTATGAGTCGTCAACGCGGATTTTTAAATTATATTCAACAGCACTCATGCCTCGTAAGCTGCTGAAAAATCCCATTTCTTTGGCTTTAGAAGAGGCTATTCCGAATTCAGCTTGAGAAATAAAATAGTTATCGCCTAATACAGCAAGGTCAATTTTTTCTATTCTGCGAGCAGCAACAGTTTTTACTGCAGTCATAAGGCTGTCTATGCCAAGAATTTGGCTTAAATACGAATCATCAGTTAGCGGAATAAAACCTAATGCAAAATCGCGTCCTTTTAGGTAAGCGCACATATAATTAAAGGTTGCGTCTGTTCCGCAAGCGATTAAGGTTTTTACTCCACGCTCGCTAGCAGTTTCAACAAGCTCTTTAATGCCCCGTATGCTTGTAACACGAGCCATTTCTCCAGATATCTTAAACTCTGCAAGTAATCCTTGCAGTGTTACGGAAGCGCGTTCGAACTGCGCTTCAGGTATGTTTTGTCCGTCGAGAATATAGAAATACATAATAGCGCGAGCCAGTTAATTAATTAAACTGCTCGGCTTAGTCTTCGTCTTCTGGTTCAGGTTCAGCGTGTGATTTGCCGTTGCTGGTACTGCTGCTGACTAATGGTTTTAGTCCGCCAGTTTGTTTGTCTACAACAGCGCCTTTCATACTGCATTTTCCAGTAAACTGAGCACCATCTTCTACACGCAAAACTGTGCATGAAATATCACCTGCAACTCGTGCAGTTGCTTGCAGAATAAGATTACCCATAACTTTTACGTTACCTTGAATTTCTCCTGCTATTATTGCGTTTCCTGCGTGTACATCAGCAGCAATTTTAGCTGCTTCACCAACGTGTACGCTTTGTGAAGTGTTTACTTTACCAGCAACTTGCCCTTCAATGCGAATATTGCCTTCTGAGTTTAAATCACCTTGAATTTTTACTGATGGTCCGACAACGGTTTCCGCTGCGCCGTTCATGTCATTATTTTGCGCCATGGCTGTATAAAAATTAATTATGTTTATTAGTTAATGCTTGAATGAGTGCTTCTTTCTCTTCTTCACTTAAAGTGCTTTCACTCTCCCCTTTATTTACAACTTTAGTATAGATTCTGTTTTGTTGACGACCGTGTAGGCTTGTTAGTATTAATCCAGACTGATGAGAGTTTAACAATGCTATTGAAAAGCTTAAGTTTCCCCCATCATCTCCGTTTCCGTTATAACGAATTATGCCAACATTCTGTACCGCAGTGTTAAGTTGAGTTGAGATTTCTTGCAGATTTTTGATAGTTTGATTGCTTTGAGAATCAAGCTCCTCAATTTTTTCTACAATTTGATCTATCATGTCTTGCAAGTCATCTGGATAAGTGTCTTTGTTGGAGAAGAATCTCTTTAAAGTTCTAGATTTACTTGATGTAAATACGGCAAAAATTCCTAAACCAAGAGCAATCCCTGAGGCTGCAAGCGATATATAGATTAATATATTTGCATTCATTGTAGAGCTATTGTAGCATTGTCTGCATCGGTAGTGCAAAAACGTCTATTTAAAGCACTTCTCTTGCCTTACATATACTCGATTGCTATAATTTTGTTATGTCTAAACGTAATAAATATAAATTTCAAGCTCGTCAGAATACTAATTCTGAAACTGTTCATTCCCCTGCTCCTGTATCTAATCGTGCTAATGTATCCAGTGCTCATGCTGCAGAATACAGAATCATTACTAATGATTTAGTAAGATTAGTTATTTTAAATGGTGTTATGCTAGCAGCTGTTGTCTTTCTATATTATACAAATAAGTCTTCTGGATACTTAGAGAGATTTTTTGAAAGATTTATCTAACGAAATACAAAAAACCGCTTCAGAATGAAGCGGTTTTAATTTATCTATGCAATAATTTAAATATGTTTAAAATTCGAATCATTTGTTTGGGAAAATTCAAAGAAAAAGCTTATTTAGAACTTGAGAATGAGTATTTAAAGAGATTAAAGCCTTTTGTTAAGCTAAAATTGATTGAATTATCGGAGGTTTCTTATCATTCTGCAGATGGTGCTGAAAAAGCTAAGTTAAAAGAAGCAGAGTCAATAGTTAATCAGTTACCCGAGAATGCTTTGGTTATTTTGCTTGAGGAAAAGGGGCAAGAACGTGATTCTGTGCAATTTGCAGAATTCCTGGAAAGAATAGGTGGATTAGGTCAGGAGATAGTTTTTGTTCTAGGTAGTGGTATTGGCTTGCATGAATCTTTAAAAACGTACGCAAATTACACTATTTCTCTTGGTAAACTTACTTTTCCGCATAATATAGCCAGAATTTTGTTAGAAGAGCAAATTTATAGAGCTTGTACTATTCTTGCTGGTAAAGAGTATCATAAGTAGACTTCCCTACCAGTTCCTTTAAGGATAGTCCTACGATCACCCATAACAGGATTTGAGATTGCCATGTTGTATAGAAGTAATGATCTATAATAAATAAGGCAAGAAATGCTATTCCGATGGCAAACAATGTGATTTGCCAAAAACTCATATTACGCTTAATTAAAGCTAAAATCGGTAGTAAAATAACAAAAATTAACAAAACTGCACCAATCCCTATTTCTGCCCATGAAATTAGGTAAAAATTGTGAATTGGTTGTATTTGCCATGGCTCAAGTTTGGTTTCTGTATAGTGTTTCATGTGTAACACAGAAGTTCCGGCTCCTAGGCCAGTAAATGGAGCATCTTGTACAATCTCTTTTCCTATATGGTTATAAAATGAGCGAAGTTTAACGGCATTGTCAGAAACAGTGGTTCTGCTACCTAAATATGGTAACAGTATGACTACTGATAGAGCGATTGATATTACAGCTGGGGCCAATATTTTTGTTGCACGTGAAAACTGCTTATATATGAGGAAATATATTGCAAGGATTGTTAATCCAATTATTAAAGCAATTATTCCACCACGTGAAAAAGTTATAAATATCCCTACTGTATTCACTAACAGTAATATATAAGCTAAAATACCACGTGACTTTTGGTAATTTTTGGATATTAAATATATGTTAAGTATAGTTGTGCACACCAAGAAAGCAGCTAGAATATTTGCATGGGGGAATGTTCCATATCCTCGAATTAAAGTTGTTCCATATGAAACTATTTTAGCAACGCCATCAGTGGTTGGGCTCAGGTGAGATTCTCCTAACCAATATAATCCTATAGATCTTTGAATCTTAAATTGAATAATGGCTATTAGGGCTTGAATTCCGCCTAAGATGCTAAATAGCCATGCTATGTTTTCACGTGAAACTTGAATTTTTAATATAGAATAGGCGAGTGCGATTAATAGTATTAATCTTCCTGTGAAATACGATTGTAAAGATAGGTATGAACTATTAACAATAATAATTTCCAGAAGAAGCCATATTAAAAGTGCGATAGCTGAGGATACCCAGATCTTTATCTTTCTTCCTTTAAATATTGTTTCATCTGAAGCAAGGATTATTAACAACACGATAGCGAAATCGTTAATATATAGAGAAATTGATGTGAAATCAGAATATATCCCAGTAGCTAAATTCAGGGAAGATTCAAAAACGTATCTAATAGAGAAGGGTATTAGTCCGATTACTATATATAGTAAGTATTTCACAGCCAATTGCTGTGTTGCACGGGAAACAAATATTTTCATTATGCTATAATTGTAGCATCACTATTAAATTTTCGTTCTTCCTGTAGCTCAATGGATAGAGCTGCTCCGTCCTAAGGAGAAGATGTGGGTTCGATTCCTACCGGGAAGACCATCAAAAAGAAATGCTAGATCAATTAAAAGAAAAAAAGTTAGAAGAGTTAAACACAAATCTCGCTGGGATTAATAATAGATTAGGTAACCTATGGTTTGCATTTGGTAAAGGATTACTAACAGGTTTAGGCTCAGTTTTAGGAGCAGGTATTGCTATTATATTAATCGGTTGGTTTTTAAATGTAATTGGAGTAATACCAGCGTTAAGTGAAACATCAGACCAATGGCGAAAAGCATTTGAGCAGACTCAGCAAGGGACTCAAAACTTCATGCCAGGTAGTGAAACACAACAATAAAATTTTAAACACCCGAAAGGGTGTTTTTGTTATAATAGTTTCATGCAAATGAGTACAGAAACTATATTAGATTTTGATAGAACAGTAGGGGATGAAGACAGGTTTCAAATAAGAAAAGTTATTAGCCTGTTTGTTCAAGCTGCTAACTCTGGGAATGTCGAATTGTTAGAAGGTATGATTTCGGATTCAACTGTGATTGAAGGCTTCTCAGATATTCCATACATGAAACAAGAGTTTGCTTCTGTTGTTTCACGTTGGCCTGCTAAATCTAGAATCATGCGCTTTCCAAAATTAAAGCTCACATATAACCGGTATCTGTTTCACTTAATTGGGACTTATGAAGAATTCATGGATGGCATTATAGTAACCGAAGGAACTATAGAACTTGCTTTGATAAAAACAGAGTTTAGCGAACCTGAAAGAAAGTTTAAATTTGTTAGGATGCATTTTTATCCGCGCATGAGGTTATCAGAAAAATATAATGAATAACTATGAAAGAATATAACAAATTAATTAGAGATAGAATTATCGAGTTGATCGAGCATGATAATCTTAAATATAGTTCTCGTCTTCTTAATGAAGAAGAATACAAAGTCGAACTTGTTAATAAATTAGTAGAAGAATCAAAAGAAGTCCGAGATTCTATTGGTAGTAAAGCTGAGTTGATAAAAGAGATTGCTGATGTTCAAGAAGTTATTGAATATATAGTAAAAACTTTTGAGTTAGACGAAGCAGAAATCTTACTTGTAAAGGATGAAAGAAAAAATAAGCGCGGTGGTTTTGATAAAAGAATATTTTTGGAATCTATGGAAGAAAAAAAGACAGATTAATCTGTCTTTTCTTTATTTTTATTTTAGAAAAATTTTATATAGATTTGACCGCACTTTGGTATAGTGAAATCTGGCCAAGTGCACGCGCTTTATTGTGTTCTTTGCGGCTGGAGTACCTGGTGTTGTCCCATCCGAAATAAGAATCTTCAATATAGTCATTAAGAAAGCGCAACGCTAGTCCAAGCATAATTAATTTTGCAGCTTGAGGGATTAGTTTTCGTTCTCTCTCTGAGAGGATATCTTTAGAGTTATCTAGGTAGCCTTTTATAAAAGTATTATAAATTTCTAAATTGAATGAGTTATTTGGATCATCTTCTTTTTGTCCACACCATGAGCGAATCGCGTCTCCTAAATCATATAAAGGACTAAGCTTTTGGATTGTGTCAAAATCTATCATACACACAGCTTTGTTTTCTGAATTAAAAACAAAGTTAGATATTTTAGGGTCAGCGTGGATTATGATTTCAGGCAAGTCAGTAGGGAGTGCAAGTTTGGGTAATTCCTCTACAAGAATCTTGGCTGCATTACGAATAGACTCATCGTCGTCGTTCATGAGCTGATTTTGATATTGGTTAAATTTTGCAATTTCTGCTTCGTATCTAAACGACAAGCGTCCTATTTCTAATTCTTCTGGATATTGTGAAAGCATGGTGTGAAACTCTGCTAGTTTGCTCCCAGCTTCTTGTGCGAGCATCGTATTAGTAGTTTGATCATGAATCTCGCCATCAACTCCTTGCAGTAATCGCCATCGCCATTTGTCTTCGTCTTCAACCCAAAGGGTTCCGGATTTTGTTGGAAGTAAGATTTGTACAGTTAGTCCTTGCGATTTTAAAAAGTGTGTCACGTGAAAATAGTTTTTCATTGCGCCATCCATTGAAACAGCAGGATGCACTAATTGCAACACGTATAAATTTACCCCAACATTAAACAAGAATGTTTTATTCAACAATCCATGTTTAGGGATTTTAAATTTTAAGTTTTTTGCATTCAAATTGGGTATTTCCCAGTTGTGCAACACGTCTTTCGGTTTCATAACTTTAATAGTATCATATTGGTATATGAATTCTAATAATATGAACAACAAAAGAATTTTAATTCTATATACTTCTATTGGTTTGGGTCATAAATATATTGCTCTAAACATTGCCTATCATTTGGAGAAGGCGGGCTTTGAAATAAAGTTGCATGATGTTCTTCAGTTGCAAAGCGGTTTGACTGTTAAACTCGGGGAGTGGTTTCACAGTATAGTGAACAAGCATTTTCCGTTTATTTGGCGTTGGTTGTATTTAAGTAAATGGTTTTCAAAAATTACCATGCCTTTACGAGTTCCTTTAGCAGGTAGGAATAGAAAGAATGTGAAACAAGTGATTGATGATTGGAAACCTCATATGGTAATTGCAACACAGACCAGTGCTTCAGCTCCTGTTGCATATATGAAACGTCATGGTGAATATCGAGGTGAGTTTGTAATTGCTTTCAGTGACTATCACTTTCACCCATATTGGTTTTATAGAGAAGCAGATTTTTATTTGGTTAATATCGAAGAGCAGAAATATGAGCTAGAAAAGTTTGGTGTTCCACAAGATAAAATTGCAGTTTGTGGAATTACTTTAAGGCCTCAAGAGAAAACTGCTGATGTTCAGTCAGTGAAACGTAATTTAGGTTTAACAGACAAGAGAGTTATTTTGATGTCTAGCGGTTCTATGGGAATAGGTTTTCCTAAAAGTAAGTTATTGAGTTATGCGGCAGAACTACCAAAGAAAATTCCTAATGCTGTGCTGCTTGTTGTGTGCGGTAAAAATGAAACAATGAAACATCAGTTGGAGAGGGAGACTGAGTTGAATAAACTTCAAATGAAGGTTCTCGGATTCTATGAGCCTATGTCCGAACTCTATGAAATTTCAGAAGTATTCCTCACAAAGCCTGGTGGCCTAACGGTTTCAGAAGCTTTGAGAGATGGTGTGAAAATGTTAACCACTCACTTTTTACCTGGGCAAGAAGAGTTGAATTACGAGTATTTAACTAATCGAAATTTAATGGAACCAATCCCGAGTCCAGATACCACTCAAAATTTGGTGAGAAAAACATTGGAGCTCATGGATAAAAAAATAGAAGTAGAAAATCCAAATTCCAGAGAAATAACACAAAAAAATTCAGAGGGAACGGCAGTAATAAAAAGTATTGAAAATTTGTTTCATATTGTTTGACGTCGTAAAACCTTTCGGTTAGTATAAGAAAAGACAATTTAAACTGAAATTTATGCCACGAAAAGAAAAATCATTTTTTGGAAAAATCATGGGAGGAGATGTAACTGACGTCAACGTAGTAGATGAAGAAGAATTGCTTGAAGATGAAGATGTAGTAGATGAAGAAGAAGAGTTGGAAGAAGAGGTAGACGCTGAAGACGAAGAAGAGTCAGAAGACTACGAAGAAGAGGATTATGAAGAGTCTGGATCTGAATCCGACGAAGAAGAAAACTATTACGAAGAGCCAGCCTCTACTGAAGCTAATACAGATGTCTCTCCAGTTCAAAGTTCAGCAGCTCCGCAAAATAATGAAGAGTGGATGAATGACTATGAAGGCGCTTTGAACATCGACATGTATCAGACAAAAGATAATGTAATTATCAAGTCAACGATTGCAGGTGTTCGTCCGGATGATATCGATATTACCGTTGCTAACGACATGGTGACAATTAAAGGTTCACGCAGTCGTGAAGAAAAAATTCATCAGGACGATTATTTCTATCAGGAATGTTATTGGGGAAGTTTTTCTAGAAGCGTTATAGTTCCAGTAGACATAGACAGTGAAGGCATTGAGGCAGACTTGAAAGATGGAATCCTTACAGTGATTGTTCCAAAAGCAGCTAAGGCCAAAACTAAAAAAGTTAAAGTTAAAGGACTATAAAAAATAAGCCATGTGTTTAATCACATGGCTTTTAAATTAATGACTCAGTAATAGTTCTCGCAATCTACTATTTGCTACAGCGGTAGCAAGTCGTTGGTCCAAACTGATGGCATGGTCAGTCGTTACTCCAATTTTTAGAATCACTCTTTCGGATTCATCAATGAATCTTGAATCCCAATGTTTTAAATCCGAAGAGTTAAAACATCCTCTTGCTTGTTCTTCAGACTCAAATAATCCTACTATTGGAGCTGATCTCGCTCCATGATACAGCGGATTCACATCGTCGATTCTTTGAAAATTTGTTCTGTCGAATTGATGAATCCCTTTCTTAAATCTAATCGCTAGACATGACCCTGTTATTAAAAAGTCGTTTAACCTAAAATCCCTTTCTGGGATTATTGCAATTCTTTTTACATCCACAGAACCGTTAGCGTTATTTTGAATTTCAAATAATGATATTCTTTTTCTGGCTTCGTCGTTCAGATAGCCTGCTACTGCGTAGAACTTGTCCATCATTTTTCCTCCTATTTGCTAATTTGTACAATTCTAACATGAATCTTAAGTTTTCTGCCAATATATGTCTTTATAGGGGAGAAGTGATATAATTACAGAAGTAAGAAAATAAATTTAACCTTAAACTCAGATTAAAAGAAATGGGACGCCCAAAGAAAAACAAAGACGAATCTTCCTCTATTATTAAGTCCATACCTAAACCTCAATTAGATTTAGCTTCAGAAACAAAACGCGGCATTGCTGTCGTGGTGTTTTTGATATTGGCTGGAATTACTGGGTTGGCTGTGATAGGTAGCGCAGGAGGGTTGGGTCAGTTCATTTTTGAAATGTTCAGCTTGTTGTTTGGAGTAATGGCTTATCTCGTTCCTGTGCTATTTTTGTTGATTGCTTATTTGCTATTCAAGAGTCAGCCTAATGAAGAAAATAAACATCCTTACTTTAGAACTTACTTCGGAATGTTTTTAACGGCGGGTTCTATAGCTGGTTTAATTCACTCTATATATATAGATGAAAATATGGGAGCTGTTGCTCTTGCAAACGCAGGCAAAGCCGGGGGTTGGTTAGGTGCGTTGTTTGGCGGACCAATAGTCAGTGCGTTTAGTGTTTGGGCAGGAGTGTTGTTGTTAATTGGTATTTTAGTAATTGGATTAGTGATCACTTTAAACGTTTCGCCAATGTTCTGGTTTAAGAAAAATGATGAAGCTGAAACTCCAGCGCCTGCATCAAAAGAAAAAGTTAAAATTAACTCGATGCATGAAGATGAGGGAGAGGAATATGAAGACGAGGAAGTTGAAGAGGAAGAACCTGCTTCTCAGAAAAAAGTTCAACCAGTTGTTAATGTCACTCCTTCCGGACCTTCTAAAGAAGACGAAGCAATTTCAAAAATGGAATCTATTACGATCGAAGATCGTCGTGATTGGAAGCTTCCTCCGTTCGATTTGCTTGATGACAACAAAACTGAAGTTGATTCTGGAAATATTGAAAGTAACGTACAAACAATTCAGAAAACTTTGTCCGACTTTGGTATAGAGGTAGAAATGGGAGAAGTTAATGTTGGTCCTACTGTAACTCAATACACGCTCCGCCCGGCGACAGGTGTAAAGCTTTCTCAGATTGCTGGTTTGCAAAATGATTTAGCTTTGGCTTTAGCAGCACATGGTATTCGTATGGAGCTGCCTATCCCAGGTAAGGCGTTAGTAGGTATTGAAGTTCCAAATAAATCTACAGCTATTGTTCGCTTGCGTGAAGTGATGCAAACTTCTGACTTTGTTAATCATAAGAGTAAATTAGCTATTTCGCTTGGACGCGATGTTGCTGGTCGTCCAATGATTGCCGATCTTGCTAAGATGCCTCACATGCTTATTGCTGGAGCAACAGGTACTGGAAAGTCTGTGGGAATTAACAGTTTGTTTACTTCTCTATTATATAGAAACACTCCGCAGGATATTAAGTTTATCTTTGTGGATCCTAAGCGAGTGGAACTATCTATGTATAATGGAATTCCGCATCTTCTTACTCCAGCTATTACTGAACCAGATAAAGCTGTTAATGCTTTGAAGTGGGCAGTGGCAGAAATGGATCGACGTTATAAACTTTTGGCTGAAGCGGGTAATCGCAACATCTCAGATTACAATGCAGCTACTGAATTAAAACTTCCTTACATTGTAATTATTGTTGATGAATTAGCAGACTTGATGGCAGTCGCTCAGAATGAAGTTGAAGCCGCAATTGTACGTTTGGCGCAAATGGCTCGTGCAGTTGGTATTCATCTGGTGCTGGCAACACAGCGACCAAGCGTAGAAGTTATTACAGGTTTGATTAAAGCGAACATTACTTCTCGCGCTGCATTTGCGGTTGCATCACAAATTGACTCTCGTACTATTTTGGATAGTAGTGGTGCGGAAAAACTTTTGGGTAATGGAGATATGCTCTTTGTATCTGCGGAATTCAACAAACCTCGTCGTGTACAGGGCGCGTATATTGGTGAACAGGAAGTTCGTAAAGTTGTAGACTTCTTTAAGAATCAGGCAGGCGCAGTAATTTACAATGAAGAGATTGTTGAAAAACCAAAGCGTGGATTAGGCATTCCTGGTATGGGTGGTGGTGACGATGCAGATGACGATATGTATGAGGCAGCGAAAGAAGAAGTAATTCGTGCAGGTAAGGCTAGTGCTTCGTTATTGCAACGTCGTTTGCGTGTAGGCTATGCTAGAGCTGCTCGCTTACTCGATCTTCTAGAAGAAAGAAATATTATTGGTCCGGGTGAGGGTGCGAAGCCTCGTGAAGTATATGCTATTTCAGATGATGAAAAAGCTGAATACGGAGCCGAAGAGGAATAATCACTAATTACAAAAACACCAGATAATCTGGTGTTTTTAATTTTCTTCCTAGGCATGCTAAAATACAATGTATGCCTGTAGAATTTGAAACAAAAAAAATAGCCATAGAAACCCTAGGAGAATACCTTTTAGAGGTGCGCACAGAACTTGGCTTAACTTTGGAAGAAGTTTCCCAGAAAACTGGAGTTTATGAAAAGTTTATTCATTATATAGAGAGTGGGAAATATCATTTGTTGCCACCTGGGGTCTATGTATTAGGATTTCTTAAGAAGTTGGCCAGAGTTTATAAGGTTTCCGAAGATGATTTGCTAGGCCAATACCGGAAAGAACGTGGTATAGTGGAGCATTTGAATATTGAAAAGCAATCAGAGGGCCGAAGCTGGAAGACTTGGTTTAAGGAGTTAACTATCACGCCAAAGTTTTTAACCATAAGCGGCAGTATGGCTATTGGTCTAGTTGCTTTCTTGTATGTTGTATTTCAGGTATTTGCTATAAACAAAACTCCGGCATTAGCTATTAGCGAACCAAAAAATGATTCAGTAATACAAGGGACAACAATAAACGTTGCCGGGAAGACTGAGCCTGGGATTGTTGTAGCGATAAATGGTCAGAACGTTTTTGTTAACCCAGATGGAAATTTTCATACTACAATAGGTGTGGCTCCTGGACA
>CAZGCV010000015.1:19460-22137 GCA_964524735.1 uncultured Candidatus Saccharibacteria bacterium
AGAATTGAAGATCGAAGCTCAAAACAAATTTGGTAAAAAGAATCAGCAGTTGTTGGCTCTGCGCGTCGAAGAACCTAATGTTGCAGGAGCAGAAACAACCGTGCCGTCTGAATTACAGCTCGAGTTAAAATTTACTAAGCAAACAAAAATTGTAGTAGTGAGAGACGGTGTTAAGATTCCAGATGAAATAGTTCCAGCCGGAGGAATAAAACAGATTGTTGCTCAAGAAGAAGTTTTGTTAACAACATTTGATGCAGGAAGTACAAAATTGACTTTGAACGGAGAAGAGTTGGGAGCATTAGGTAAGAACGGCGAAGAATTAACTGTTCCAATTAATATTGATTCAGCAAAATTCTTGAAAGAATCTTCAAAATAATTTTATATAGAATTTATTATTACTTTGCTACAGTAGAAGTGCAATTAATATAGAAAGAAAAAACAATGGCTAAGAAAGCAGTAAAATCAAAATCAGCTTCAGCTGGAAAATCCGACTCCGGTAAATGGGGAGCTGTTGAAAGCGCATTAGATCAGATACGCGACAAGTTTGGTGATGGCAGTATTATGAAAATTTCTGATACTCAGAAATTAAATGTAGAAGCTATTCCAACTGGTAGTATTAGCTTGGATATGGCTTTGGGTGTTGGCGGTATTCCAAAGGGTCGTATAGTAGAAATTTACGGTCCTGAAAGTTCCGGTAAAACAACTTTGACTTTGCATATGATTGCTGAAGTTCAAAAGCGTGGTGGGCTAGCTGCATTTATAGATGCAGAGCATGCCCTGGATCCAGATTACGCAAAACGTATTGGTGTGAATTTGGAAGATTTACTTATTTCCCAACCAGACAGCGGTGAACAGGCGTTGGATATTACTGAAACTTTAGTGCGCAGTAATGCTTTGGATCTAATTGTAGTTGACTCAGTAGCTGCTTTAACTCCCCGCGCAGAAATTGAAGGTGAAATGGGTCAATCGCATATGGGTTTGCAGGCGCGTTTAATGTCTCAGGCTTTGCGTAAGTTGACAGGTATTATTTCTAAATCCAACACAACAGTAATTTTCATTAACCAGATTCGCATGAAGATTGGTGTAATGTTTGGGAATCCGGAAACAACCACTGGTGGTAACGCACTAAAATTCTATGCTAGTGTGCGTGTAGAAATCCGTCGAACAGCACAAATTAAAAACGGAGATAAGATCATTGGTAACCGTACCAAAGCCAAGGTTGTAAAAAATAAAGTTGCTCCGCCATTTAAGACTGCTGAATTCGATATTATGTATAACGAAGGCATATCTTCAGCTGGAGATGTTTTAGATACCGGTATTTTAACAGGTGTTATTAACAAGAGCGGAAATTCATATTCTTTTGAGGATATTAAATTCGGAGTAGGTCGCGAAACAGCGAAAACTTTTCTAAAAGAAAACAAAGATATTTTCCAGAAAGTAGACAAAGCTTTACGCGAAAGATTAAAGTCAGGCGAAGCAATTCCAAATAAAGACTTGGAAGTTGACGACGAAGACGAAGAATAGTAATATACAACAAGCTCGTGGTAATATCTGCGGGCTTTTTTGTTTGCGATACTTTATACTATATATATGAGTACTGATCAAATTTATTGTAGTGTTGATCTCGAATTCACTGGATTCGATCCTGAACGCGACCAGATTTTAGAAATCGGGTTTGCGTTTTTCAAGGTGTCTGAAAATGGGTTTGAAGTTATAGAGAGATGGGATCAGGTTTTTAAACCTAATATCGAAGTTCATCCTAAAATTTTAGGTTTAACAGGAATAACTCAAGAAGAACTTGACGCTGCTCCTGAATTTAATGAGTACAGAGAATTTTTGCAGGAAAAATTAGGAGATGCAATTATAGTTGGTCATAATCCGGTAATGGATGTGAAGTTTTTGGAAGCCTACGGTATTAAGCTGTCCGGACGAATTATTGATACCTTAGAATTGGTTCAGTTTATATTACCAACTCATCATAGTTATAACCTAGAAAATTTAGTTCACTATTTTGGAATTCAGCATGATGAGAATCATCATGCGCATCGGGCTTTGGCTGATGCTCTTGCTACAACAAAAGTTTTGGAAAATCTAGTAAGGATATATCAGAACTTCTCTTCTAAATTAAAGGAAGCTTTGGTAGATGTAATGGCGCGTGGAGATTTTGAGTGGAAGGCTTTATTAAATTCGCCAATTACTTCTAAGAAGATTGAAAAGAATGATTCATTGCAGCAGATTCATGCGGCAAAACAAATTCCTTTGTTGCTGTCAGAAAAGCTTGTCACAATAGATACTGCTCCGACAGATCATGAAGGACGTGTTGCTTTGGGTTTGCAGTCAAAAACTGAAAACACAATGATAGTCGTTTCTGATTCGAATACTGTCATGCGTTTATGGAAAGATGGTTTGGTTCATGGAGTGTTTACAAAAGAAGATACTTTTTCAAAAAGTGCTTTCAATCATTTTCTAGAACATGCTTCTTCACCAGAAGAACTTCGCTTCAGTTTAAAAATTTTAGTATGGTTGCATGTGAACTGGCAGACAGAAGTAATTTTAGATTTAAACATTTCTTTTTTTGGCGGACAATTTAGAAACTTTATCACAGGTGGAAAACCTAAGTCTGTAAAACAAAAAATTGTTTGTGCTGATCCAGCTGTTCCGTACAAGCATAAATCAT
>CAZGCV010000016.1:0-21564 GCA_964524735.1 uncultured Candidatus Saccharibacteria bacterium
TGATCGTGAACGCTTGGCTGGTTATTTAATTGGTTCAGGAAAAATTATTTTGCCTCAAAGTGTTTCCTTATTTGGATTTAAGATTCAATTATATGGCTTGGCAATTGCATTAGCAGCTTTAGCAGGGTACTGGTTGGCCATAAAAAGGCGTGAACGATTCGGTATTTTAGAAAATAAAGCTGATGCGATAATTTTTGTTGCTCTTGTTGGCGGGTTTGTTGGCGCAAGATTATATCATGTTGTTTCTGAATTCAGTTTTTATATGGCAAATCCACTACAATCTTTTGCTGTTTGGAATGGTGGTTTAAGTATTTATGGAGCTGGGCTTGGTGGGTTTCTGGCTGTTTATGTGCATGGGCGGTATCAAAAAGAAAGTAAGATTAATTTTCTATCTGTGCTAGATTGGCTGGTGCCAAGCGTTGTGCTTGGGCAAATCATTGGGCGGTTCGGTAACTTTGTAAATTATGAGCTATACGGTTCTGTAACAAACCTTCCTTGGAAAATGTTCGTGCCACAGCAATTTAGGATTCCTCCTTTTGAAATGAATCAGTTTTTTCATCCACTATTTTTGTATGAAGCTGCGGGTAGTTTGGTAATCCTTGTAATTTTATTACGATTGAAATTTAGAACAGGATATCTTTTCTTAACCTGGGTTTTTCTGTATAATGTGATGAGGTTTTTCCTGGAATTTTTGCGCGTAGATAGTGTTATTTACAGTGGAATTCGCATAAATGCGGTTGTTTCGCTCCTATTAGCAAGTCTTGCAATATTCATTTGGTATAAGCTGAAATCTAAAGAAAATGCCGTATAGAATTCACGTTATTTTGAGCGCAATTATTGCAATTGCGTTTCTGGTCATAGTACAAGTTTTTGCGTCACCGTTACCGGTGTTTCGTTTTTTGGTGCCGGCATATCTGTTGTATGTCTCCGCAGTAGCTGGTTACAACTATTGGTATTTAAAAAGTCGTGATCAATATAATTTTTGGCTATGGGTACGTTTACCAATGTTTATGCTGGCGTGGTTCGGCTTGTTTTTCATGATTCCTTCTGGATTGGGGCGAGGTTTGTTTTTAATAGTTAGCTTGCCGATCATTTGGTTTTTCGAATCTTTAGTTGGGAATACTGGTCAGCAATTAGGTTGGAATGAATTTCTACTTACTGTTGCAGCATTGCTAATTAGTTTGTTTGGATTCAGTTACTATTTTGTTTTGCCTGGTGTTGTGTATCTAGCAATTGTTTTTCTTTCCATTGCTGTTGTGGTGCGTTCTTCTTTAGAACTAGTTCCTCATGAACCGTTGGTGAAATGGGTGGCAGCTTTGGCGCTGGGATTATTCGTCACTGAGCTGTTTTGGGCAACTAGTTTTTTGCCGTTGCATTACACTGCCTTGGCAATTTTTACGTTTAATGTTCTGTACGTTCTCTGGATTATTTATTATCATTATCTATATAAGACTTTAACTCGAAAGCAAGTTCAATTCCATTTGATTTTGGCTTTGATACTAGCTGTTGTAATGTTCATCTCCACTCCTTGGGGAATTCAATCTTAATTTTAACTTTAACTTATAAACGCAATGCGTAAACTACACGTTTTCTTAATAATATTAATTGCAACTTTTTTGGCTTTGTTCATTCAAGTTGTGTTTGGAAATTTTCTTTCCGCAAAGCTGGCAACTGTTCCTTTTTTCCGAAATTTGGATTTATTTAATCCTCGTGCTCCAATAGTTGTTACTAATCGTGAAGAAGTTCGTGTTAGTGATTCAAAAGATGCTATAGAAGTTGTTAATAATATTAAATCCAAAGTATCTACTGTGGTTTATTATGAAGGTACTGGCGCTGATGCAAGATTGGTAATTAGCGGTGGTGCTTTGAACTGGACATCGGACGGTTACTTTGTAACATCTCGCACTGCTTTAAGTATTGCTAATAAAACTTATGCGGTTGTTTTAAATAGCGGAGAAATTTTCCCGATTAAAGCTGTTTATAACGATACAGCCTCAAACTTAGTAATTCTTGCAACAGATGCCCGAAGTCTGTCTACAATTGAACCTGTAGAAGCAAAGGATCTTCGCCCTGGAGAGAAAATGACAATGGTTTTGAATTCCTTAGGTTCTAGCAAGACTACATTTTTGCAGAGTTACGTTCAAAAGTTTGCTTTTGATGTTGCTGGTGTAGAGTTTGATTCAGATGCTATTGGGCGTACTATAAGCGTTCAGTCTGTTGGAACCTTAACTCCTGGTCATGCAGCAATAAATTTGAATGGTCGTTTGGCTGGACTTTGGGATGGTACGCGCTTAATTAGCGCAGATGCAATTCGCATTTTTGCAGGTAACTTCTTTAAAGATAATTTACAGGTTCTTCGACCGGCATATGGATTTTCGTACCGCCAGCTGTCTGCAAGCGAAGCTCGTGCTTTACAGCTTCAGGCAGGGGCACAGGTTACTAATGTAGATGCCTCAAGCCCAGCAGCTCAAGCTGGTTTAAAGGATGGCGATATTATTACTGCAATAAATAATCAAACCGTTAATGAAGATAATTTGATGGAAGGTTATTTAGCATCTGTTACAGCTGGTGATACTGTGCTTGTGACAATCTCTCGTGATGGACAACTAACAACACTGTCAGTTGTAACCAGAATTTTGGAATAAAGTTTATATGAAAAAACCGCTGATCTGAATCAGCGGTTTTTTAAATCTTTTCTAAAATTAAATATGCTAAAGCAATTTGCTGTAGAAGCAGTAATCCGATCCCAACAACAAAAGTAAGTTTTCGGGT
This sequence comes from uncultured Candidatus Saccharibacteria bacterium, assembly GCA_964524735.1. GTDB lineage: Bacteria > Patescibacteriota > Doudnabacteria > UBA920 > UBA920 > UBA920. Next base: position 2,773 of record CAZGCV010000016.1, read on the forward strand.
TTTGTGTCGGAATGTAAACATTCCAAATAATACTCCTAGGGCAGAAAAGAATATTGCCCAAACAAAAAAATTAACTTCTGGCATTCGTTCGCTTTGAGCAATGCTTTTGTTTTTGTCTAAGTGAACTAAAGCAAAAGAAATTACATTTAGTATTACTATTACAATTATAAAAATTTGAGCAATAGACATTTCAAATTTGATTTGTAAATAAGTTAGAAATCACGACGGCCTTCTAAAGCGCGTGATAAAGTAATTTCATCAGCGTATTCTAAGTCGCCACCCATAGGTAATCCTCGCGCAATACGAGTTACTCGCACTTCGGTGCTTCCTAGTGCTTTTGAAATATGCATTGCAGTTGTTTCTCCTTCAAGTGTTGGGTTGGTGGCAATGATAATCTCTTTAACACCTTTTTCTAACACACGCTGATGTAAATCTGCAATGTTAAGCTGGTCTGCTCCAATTCCTTCCATTGGATTTAGAACACCTCCTAAAATATGGAACACACCTTTGAACTGACCAGTTTTATCTATAGCTAAAGCATCTAACGGTTCTTCTACAACACAAATTAAAGTATGGTCGCGGTTTTGGTCTGCACAGATACTACATGGATTTGTCTCGGTCATGTTGTGGCATTGTGCGCAAAAAGTAATATCTGTTTTCAGTCCGCGAACTGCTTCGGACAAAGAGTTAATATCCAAAGAATCTTTTTTTAGAAGATAAAAAGCTAGTCGCTGAGCTGTTTTAGGGCCAATGCCTGGTAGTTTACCGAATTCGTTTATGACTCGTTCAAGTGAGGAGGGGAGTTTTAACACAAAATTTATTTTAAATTATATTTCTTCTTCAGTATTGAGAGATTGCATTACAGATTGCGGGCTTGTATCAAAAGCAGTAGTGCGGTTGCTGAAAGAAGTTTTGCTGCCTTCGAAGTTTAGATCTATGTCGCCAGTCGGACCGTTACGATGTTTTTTAATCAGAATTTTAGCAAGTCCTGTGTCCGGAGAATCAGGAGCTTTATACATGTCTTCACGGTAAATAAACATTACAATGTCAGCATCTTGTTCAATGGAACCAGATTCACGAAGGTCGGAAAGCTGAGGCATTTTGTCTGGTCGGTTTTCTACACCACGAGAAAGCTGTGAAAGTGCAAGTACTGGAACGTTTAATTCACGAGCTAAAACTTTTAAGGAACGGGAGATTTCAGAAACTTCCTGCACGCGGTTGTCTGTATTGCGTCCTGCCATCAGCTGCAAGTAGTCAATAATAATAAGTCCTAGATTATGTTCTGCTTGCAAACGACGCGCTTTAGTACGAATTTCCATAATATTTCCACCTGCGGCGTCATCAATAAAAATAGGGGAATCAGCCAGAATACCCATGCCTTCTTGAAGTTTTTCGAAATCTTCGTCTTCAAGTTGTCCGGTACGAATTTTCCACATGTCTATGTCTGTTTGAGCTGCAAGCAAACGATCTACTAATTGATCTTTGCTCATTTCAAGAGAAAAGATGCCAACTGGAGTCTTGGTGTGAGTTGCAACGTAGCGCATAATATCCAAAGCTAAAGAAGTTTTACCCATGGAAGGGCGAGCAGCAAGAATAATTAAATCTGATTTTTGTAGACCGCCAAGTTTTTTATCTAAATCAAAGAATCCGGTAGGTACACCGCGTAGGCGACCAGAGTCTTTATCTTTGTGTAGCATGTCAATGCGTTCAAAAGTTTCGTGCAAGACATTGCTAATAGGAACAAAGTTTTGTTTCAAATGCTTCTGGGAAATATCAAACAGTTTTTTCTCCGCGCTGTCTAAAATATTTTCAATTTCACCTTCTTCAGTAAATGCTAAATTAGTGATTTCGCTAGCGCTGTGAATTAAGCGACGCAGCGTTCCTTTTTTCCTAACAATACCTGCATAGTAAGCAGCATGAGCTGCTGATGGCACAGTGTTAACCAAAGAAGTCAGATAGCTTGATCCGCCAGCTTTTTCACCTAGTTTTTTTTCTTCAAGCTGGTTGGAAACAGTTAATACGTCTATGGAAACGTTTTTTTCGAACAATTCCAAAATCGCGTCATAGATTAATCTATGGCGATAATCGTAGAAATCATCAGTGATGATTTGATCCGCTACTTTAATAATGGCGTCTCTATCCAGCATTAAACAGCCGAGAAGAGCAGTCTCGGCTTCTATGTTCTGAGGAGGTAAGCGGTCTATTGTAGGGTTATTTGCAGTGGTTGCCATTGGGTTACTTCTAGACTTTTAGTCTAGTCATTGTAGCAGAAAAGAGCCTTATGGTTAACTAAGCAAAAACTAGCAAAATTGCTAGTTTTTTAGAACTTTTTGACCAGTTTCTGTATCTTTAACTTCGTACCCAAGCTCTGCTATTTTTGAGCGCAGCTCATCTGATTTAGCAAAATCTTTATTATCACGTGCTGCTTGCCTTTCGTTTAATAAAGATTGAACATCTGCTGGGATTTTAATTTCTTCTAGAGTATCAAGTTTTAATCCTAAAACTTTGTCGTAAACGAGTAAATTATGCTTATCTTCCCAGGTTGATGCTAAAGCTTTGGCAGTATTTAAGTCGTCGTTAATGACTTGCTTAAAGTTTTCGCTATTTGTAATAGATTCGGTAGTTAAGTTTTTAGCAACAGCTTTTAATTTATTTAATGCAGAATGAGATGCTTCTAAAGAATCCCAGGAAAAATTTGATTGGGTTTTGTAATGGCTTTGTAGGAAGGAGTAGCGTACGTCTAATCCATTAAAGCCTTTGTCTTCAATATCCCTTAAAGTGAAAAAGTTTTTCTTGGACTTTGCCATTTTTTCATTTGCAACCTGCAAATGTTCCGCGTGCATCCAATGCCTTACAAAAGGACCTAATGGCTGTGACTGCGCAATTTCATTTGTATGGTGAGGGAATATTAAATCAACTCCACCGGTATGGATATCTATTGCATTATTGCCAAAAGCAACTTTGTTAATGACTGAACATTCTATGTGCCAACCAGGACGACCTTTTCCAAGAACTTCGTGATCCCAAAAAATATTACCATCAGCTTCAGTATGAGCTTTCCACAAAGCAAAGTCAGACAAGTTATCTTTTTCATATTCATCTACAGCAACCCGAACGCCAATCTTTTTTCCTTCCAAAAACTTTTCGCCAACTAAAGCTCCGTAGTCGCCAAAGTCTGCTTGGTACTTTTCAATGCTAAAGTAAACGCCGTCATCAGTGTGATAGGCGTAACCTTTGTCTATTAGCTGTAAAATGAATTCTTGGATTTGAGGAATGACTTCGGATACACGAATGAATCGAATGTTGTTTGCGTCTATATTTACAGCATCTAAATCTTTTAAGAAAGCATTTAAATATTCAGTAGTGTATTCGTGCAGATTCTCAACCGTAGCCTGCGGACCAAACTTTTCGATTGTACCTTTAATAGTCTTGTCATCAACATCTGTAATGTTCATGACGTAATCAATTTCGTGCCCGTTAAACTTTAAAGTTCGGTAAAGCAAATCAGCTGAAATAAAAGATCGTAAATTACCAATGTGAACATAGTTATAAACAGTAGGTCCGCAAGTATACATGCGAATGGTTTTTCCGTCAGCTGGCTGGATTTCTTCAATTTTTCTTGTCAGAGTATTGTAGAGTTTCATAGATTTGAATTATAGAAGAATTGTAACAAAAAAGCCGCAACTAGGCGACTTTAATGTTTATTTAATTGCTTTATGTAAAGTTTTTAAATGGCGTTCTTTAAGCTTATTCAATTTGCGAGTTTCAGAATTTTTCTCAACTATTTCTGCTAAATGAGCTCCGCCAACAAAATGGGGAAGTAGTACATAATCAGCGCCTTTCTTGTATAGCTCAAGTGCTTCTTGTTCATCTGCAGCGGTTACAATGGTTTTGGTCCTTTTTCTGTCACCGCGCATTACTTCTAAGAGAGCCATGGTGTCGCTAAAATCAGGAACTGTACATATAACCATTCGCGCTGAATCTAAGCTCGCTACTTTTTGTATATAAGGGTCGGCAATATCACCGCATACTGCATCTACGCCGATATGATTGTACTTCTCAATTATGTCAGGGTTGAAGTCTATTACAATAAAATTTTCTTTTTCTTTTTTGAGCCAGTTGATTATATGACTGCCCAGACGATGCGCACCTACAATTACAATATGTTTTTTGAAAACTTTTTCTCCAAGTTCATTCTCAGGTTTTTTACTACGGGATTCAAGCAAGTTGGCAATTTTTGAAATCAGTTTTTCGTAAAGCTTGTTGGAGTACAAAATTCCGTACGAAGAAATCGCAATCGTAATTATGGCAGCAAGAGTTACTATTGTTACTGCATTTTGATTTACATGCCCGGCTGCTAATCCTAGTGCCATTAATATCAAGCTGAATTCTGAAACTTGCGCCACAGTTACACCAGCCATAAATGATGTGCGGATTTTGTAACCAAGTAATCCTAAAATGATAACAACAATTAACGGGTTTCCAATTAAAACAAATAAGCTTAAAGCAATTGCAGGAAGTATAGAAGCGCCTATTCCAGTTACAACAAGCTTTGAACCAAGAACAATGAAGAATATTACAATGAAAAAGTCGTGCAACGGCTTAATTCTACCGCTAATTTGAAAGTGTCCACCGGTATTTGCTAAAGCTAGTCCGGCAACGAATCCGCCTATGGCTGCATTAAAACCAATGATTGGTGAACTTAGGAAGGCCGCCAACCCTAAAGCCCATCCAAGAGAGAATAGTAAAAGCAGTTCATCAGATTTTAAAAGAGAATGAACTAAACGCGGGAACACTACGCGACTTAAAAAAACTACAACCACACCAACCATAAAAGCTTTGGCAAGTGTCACTATTATGTTTCCAAATGATCCTGCTCCGGTTAGTAAGGTTTGATCTGCATTTGTTGTACCCGCTAAAAGAATTAAAATAATCATTGCTGCAATGTCTTGCACCAAGAAAATACCAACAGCAAGTTTGCCGTAAAGACTTTGCATGTCTTTCTTTTCAGAAAGCAGTTTCACGACAATGATGGTAGATGAAAAAGTTAAAGCCAAAGAGATATATAAAGCCGGCAGCCAGCTAAATCCAAGTAAGGTGGCAATTCCAAAACCTATTGCTCCGGTAAAAACAATTTGGCCTAAACCAGCAATAATAGCGGTTTTTCCAATTTTCTTGAGCTGCGAAATATCTAAATCCAAACCAACCATAAATAAAAGCAGAGTAATTCCTACCTCAGAAAGCCCATAGAGAATATCTCCACTATGAAGACGATAAACAGCAAAAGGTCCAATTAACAGACCTGTGATAATGTAAGCAATAATGCTCGGCTGCTTTAAAAAGTGCAGCGCATAGGCTATTAATCCTGCTACTACTAAAATGCCAGTTAATTCTAAAAATAACGGATTCATTAAAATAATTAAACTAAGTTGAGAAGATTTATTTTTGTTTCCAAGAAACTAATTTTCTAAATTATACCACATTTTTCACTGAAAATATAAAAGTTGTATAAATTAGCCTAAAATTGTATAATTATATTAATGGAACTTCCAAAATACGACGCTATATTTATGATTGGTCCGCAAGGATCAGGTAAAGGAACTCAAGGTAAAGTCTTGGCTGAGAAGCTAGGTTATTTTTACTGGGAAATGGGAGCAATCTTAAGAGAGGAAGCAAAGAAAGATACTCCGTTTGGAAGAAAAGTAAAAGCCTTGATTGACTCTGGTCACTTACTGGAAGATAACGAGCTGTTTAGAATTTTAAATACTGAACTCCCAGAAATTATCAAACATAAAAGAATTATGTTTGATGGTGTTCCGCGACGTGTTGGACAAGGTGTATATTTAATCCATTATCTGCAGCAGAACGGTTATACTCAATTTGGAACTGTTCATATTGATGTGCCTAAAGAAGAATCTGTTAAGCGTTTGCTTGAACGAGCTCATCACGAATTTCGTACAGACGATACTCCTGAAAAAATCACTTATCGTTTAGATTTATACGACAAAGAAACCAAGCCTGTGTTGAAGTTTTTAGAAGGGATAGGAGATATGCATACAATTGATGGAGTAGGAGATATTCAGGAAATTACCGAGCGTATTAATAAAGCGTTAGGAGTTTAATGCCGGCTAAGCAGTTAAAAAATCAAAAGATTAGCATAATAATTTTAGGTGAGCCTGGTGCAGGCAAAGCCACACAAGCTGCTTATTTTACAAAAAAATATGACATGTTTGACTTCGACATGGGCAGAGAGCTTGCTCTTTTAAGAGATAGAAGCAAACAAATCTCAAAAGATTTTTCAAAACATGTTGATAAAGGCAAGCTGGCACCTACGCAAATGGTGCGGAATATTATCATAGATAAATTCGCCAAACTTGCTAAATCAAAGAATATTTTATTTGATGGTTTCCCTAAGATGTTGGGCGAAGCGAGAATAGTAAATAAGCTGCTTCAGCAAACTGAGCGTGATAATGTAATTTTTATTTATCTGACTATCCCAGAATCAGAAGTTGTAAAACGAGTTTTGAAACGCAAAGGATATGAGGATACAAAGTTCTCTAAGAGATTACATGACACAGAAGATGCTCTAAAAAATAGAGCAAAGTATTATAAGATTAATATTAAACAAGTAAAGAATTACTTTAAGAAATTCCATCCGTTCTATTTAGTAGATGGTATGGGGACCCGTACTGAAGTGCGGGCAAGAATTCAAAAGATTATTGATAAACATTTAGACAAGAAATAGTAATGGCAAGATATACTAAAACTCCAGAAGAAATTGAAATAATAAATGAAGGCGGTAAGATTCTGCGTGATATTTTGCACAAAGCTGCTGCTCTGGCAAAGCCTGGAGTATCAACCGCGGAAATTAACGACTACGCTGAAAAAGAAATAATTAAAGCTGGTGGGCGACCGAGCTTTGTTGGGTATGGAGATCGTCGCAATCCGTTTCCTGCTGGTTTATGTACATCTATTAACGACGCTATTGTTCATGGTGTTCCTTCAAAAGAAGATATTTTGCAAGATGGTGATATTATCGGCTTAGACATTGGCATGGAATACAAAGGTTTATACACTGATACTGCAATTACAGTTCCTGTTGGTAAGGTTTCATCTAAAGCCCAGCATTTAATTGATGTAACAAAAAAATCATTGGACGATGCTTTAAAGCAGGTTAAGCCAGGCAACACAATCGGCGATATTGGCTATGCTATTCAAACCGCAGCAGAAACTGCGGGTTTTAGTGTTGTTCGAGATTTGGTAGGTCATGGAGTTGGTTATGAGGTTCATGAAGACCCAGCAGTTCCTGGATATGGAAAGCCTGGTAAAGGGATTAAGCTTGTTGAAAATATGGTTCTGGCTATTGAGCCAATGGTTTGTGAAATGAAACCAAGAATCTTTTTTGATACCGATGGCTGGACTATCCGTACTCATGACAACGGTCTTGCTGCTCATTTTGAGCATACTATTGCAGTAACTAAGAACGGTGTAAGAATTCTAACTTAGAAACTGGATAATAATGATCAAAATCTGTTATAATTAAAGCAATTAATATTTATGTCTATGAATGAACAATCTATGGGAGTGCAACATGGTTCAGAACTTCCTAAATTGAAATCAGTTTCCGATTTGTTTAACAACGCTTGGAAACAGTACCAAGAGCATTTTAAAATTCTAGTTTCTATTATGCTTGTCGCTGGTGTCGGATTATACTTGCAAACAATTTTTATGTTTGTGTTTGATCGTCCTCCAGCTGTAAATGGTGTGTACGCAATATTAGCACTTTTGGCAACTTTGATTTACATTGCTGGTATGCTTTGGGGCTTTTCTGCATTAATCAATACAGTAAGACAGCTAGAAAAACCTACTGATGTTAAACAAGCTTACATTGATGCTAAGCCTTATATTTGGCCATTATTTGTAGCAGGTTTGTTTTCAGCCCTATTTACAATCCTAGGATTTGTATTATTGATTATTCCTGGTATTATTGTGAGCGTTTGGTTGTCTTTCGTTTACTTTACAACTGTAATTGAAAACAAACGCGGAATGGAAGCTTTGAAAGCTAGCAAAGCTTATGTAGAAGGATATTGGTGGGCAGTATTCGGACGTATTTTGCTGGTTGGATTAGTAATTGGCTTGATTTCCGCTGCTGTAGGCGGACTGGCTATTATGATTATGGGTGACAATCTGGGCACTTTAGTTCAAAACATAATCAGCTTGGCTGCGACTCCATTTGTTTTGCTTTTCCAGTATGACTTATACAAGAATTTGAGAAATATTAAAAGCGGTTCTGTAGCAGAAGTTGTAGCTGAATAGTATTTCCTATTTAAAAATTTTGTAAATCAAAAAGCACCTCTCAAAGAGGTGCTTTTATTTATGATTTAGATTTTATTTCTGCTTGAATTTTTGTGATGAATTCAGAAACTGGTAATGTGCCTAAGTTTTCATCATTTCTTCCTCGAATAGCTACTGAGCTGTCTTGAATTTCTTTATCACCAACTACAAGAATATAAGGAACTTTCATTTTACTTTGTTCACGGATTCGTTTTCCTATAGACTCAGTGCGTTCATCTGTTTCTATTCTAATACCTGGAATTGCTTCTTCAAGTTTCTGAATTATAGATCGTGAATATTCAGATTGTTTTTCAGAAATAGGTAACACTGCCACTTGAGTTGGGTGCAACCATACTGGTAGTGCGCCAGCATATTGTTCAATAAGAATTCCCATAAATCTTTCGAATGATCCTAGAATAGCTCTGTGAATAACAATCGGAGTTTTTCTGGTCCCATCGTTAGAAACATACTCTAAGCCAAATCGCTGAGGCATTTGGAAGTCTAGCTGAATAGTTGCTAGTTGCCAGTATCGACCAAGCACATCTTTAATGCGCATATCGATTTTTGGTCCGTAGAAGGCGCCATCACCTTCGTCTATTTCGTAATTCCAGCCAGCCTTGTCTAAAGCTGCTTTAAGGGCTGCTTCAGCAGGAGCCCAGTCTTCAGCAGATCCAAGTGCTTTTTCAGGACGAGTACCAATTGTTACTTTCTCAACTTTCATGCCGAATACATTGTAGATCTGTGTAACTTTCTCTAATAAAGCAGCGACTTCATCTGTTACTTGTTCAGGGGTAACGAAAATGTGCGTGTCGTCTTGTGCGAAAGCACGAACACGAGTTAATCCTGAGAGGGTGCCTGAAAGCTCATTTCTGTATAGAGTTGTCATTTCTGCCAAGCGAAGAGGTAGGTCTCTGTAAGAGTATAAGCCTTGTTTGTAATACAGCATGTGACCAGGACAATTCATTGGCTTTAATCCGAAAGTGCGACCTTCAGATTCTAGAGTGAACATATCATCTTGATAATGCTCCCAATGACCAGAAGTTTTAAATAGTTCAGAGTCGAACATTTGAGGTAAGCGGATTTCACTGTAACCTGCGCCATAAGAAACTTCTCGGACAAATTTTTCTAATTGATTGCGAACAATTGTACCATTTGGTTGATAGAAAGGAATTCCTGGTGCATATTCATGGAACAGGAACATTCCCAATTGAGGACCTAGTACACGGTGATCTCTCTTTTCTAGTTCAGCTTGTAATTGTATGTGCGCATCAAGTTCTGCTTTGTTTTCAAAGGCTAGTCCATAAATACGTTGCATTTGAGGGTTTGCTTGATCTCCGCGCCAGTATGCACCAGAAATTCTATCTAAAGCAAAACTTTTAGGATCTATTTCTGATGTATTTTCAACATGCCCGCCACGGCACAAATCTATGAATTCACCTGTTTTGTATAAGCTAACATTTTGCACTTCTCCTGCTTGCTCGAGATCTGTAATTAACTCAATTTTAAAAGGCTGATTGCGTTCTTGAAAAAAAGCCCGTGCTTCATCGAAAGAGATTTCTTGGCGTTCGAACCCTAGTTTTTGTTTGGCTAGTTCCTGCATTCGTGATTGCAGTTTAGGCAAGTCTTCTGGGGTTAATGCTCTCGGCAGTAGAAAGTCATAGTAAAAACCATGCTCTATGACTGGACCAACGCCAAGTTGAGCATCAGGAAATTGTTCTAACACTGCTGAGGCGAGCAGGTGAGCGAGCGAGTGTCTTTTATGTTCTAGGTTTGACATATGCGTGGAAATAATGTAAATTAATAATTCGTTTGAATTATCATAAAAAGATAATTCCGATGTAATAATATAAAGCTATATTGAAATGGAGGATATTTATAAATGCACGGAGAAGCTCCGACTAAAAGTGCTAATGCAAAACATGTTGCATCTGGAGGATCTCAAATTGATCATGAATTAAGCCCAGAATCACTGCCATCTTATTTACGCACCAGGTGCCACTGGTGTGACGGGAAAATTGATGGATGCAGTCACTGTGGGGATAGAGGATGGTTTATTTCGAGATCAAACCCACCTAGTGTTTTGCTTTAACAAAAAGACCCCGCATTCAAATACAAATTGTATTTGTAATGCTGGGGTCTTTAATTTTGTAAAATTATAGACGATTCCGTCCCAGTACGTTTGTTTTTCAACAAACCTTTTTATTCAATTCATTCAAACTCCGCGGTTGGTAGCCACATCAGCATTTGATAAGCACAAGTCAATTATATCAGAAATAATTTTTCAAGCAAGATTGTAAAATAAAAATGCCCAGGATATTGATCCTGGGCCAGGAGAACAAATGATGCTTTAGTTTATCATAAAGCCGTGAATATAAATTTCCCCCTTGGAAAATTCCAGCTGGGCTATTTTCGCCATAGTATTATCCCAGCTGGTATAAATTCAAAACCCTTAGGGTTTAGTTTGCCTCTTAACTCGCGATTTAGAGACAAAATCGTATCATATTTAAGTATGATTGCAATCTGAGTATTCTGAGAGAACACTCAGATCTCTTTGAGGTCAAGACAGAAGATTACTAATTCCTAGATTATGAGAGGGGCGCGAATCTAGGATATACTTCTTTCTTGGATTGAATTTACCATAAGTATATTTTTTGGCAAGTCTACTTTGTGGGAACTGCATCACTGATTGTAATAACATCGGGAACTTTACGAAGCGCTTGCAAAAGATCTTGGTTAATTCTTACCTGAGTTTTAGTCTTAATTGTTTTTGCAGATCCAGCATTTCCTATACTCAAATACACCTGAGCATTTCCAGGATTAGCTTCAAGTAATTCTTTAATCTGATTAAGCGCATCATGATTATTAGTGTTCGGCATATGGATTACAATCTGCTTATCTTTTTCTACTTCAGAAAGCGCCATGTTGTAAACATCGTCACTGACTATGTCTGTTACTTCATCAGCGATAATTTTTCTTTCTCCATCTCTATCTGATATTTTGCCTTTCACCTGGACAATTCTGTCCAAGTCTAAATACGGCAATGCTTGAAGCATAACCTTCGGAAATACCAAAATTTCTGTGCTGCCAGTTGTATCTTGAAGAGTAAAGAATGCCATTGGATCATTCTTTTTTGTAAGAGTTCTTTTATACTTTGTAATTAATCCACCGATTAAAACAGTTTGTCCATCTTTATTTTGAGGGATTGAGCCAATCGGATTAAAGCCTTTTAGTACATTTTTGTAAGACTCTAGCGGGTGACTGGATACGAATAATCCTAAATGTTCTTTTTCCCAGCCAAGTTTTTCCTGATCTGTTGCAGGAACTATGTTTTGTTTTAACTTAAGTCGGCCAATTTGCAAGCTGGACCCAAACAAGGAATTTTGACCTGGATTATCTTGTTTAAAATGCTCCCGCAAATAATCGAGAACGTGCTCTGTGCTGGCTAGAAGTTGAGCACGTTCTCCGAATTTTTCTAATGCACCAGATCTTGCTAATGCTTCCCAAGACTTTTTGTTTAAGTTTTTGGTGTAGCAGTTCATTAAGAAATCTTCTAGGGTATTAAATTTGATTCCTTCTTTGTGACAATCGATAATTTTACGAACTACATCTGACCCTAAATTTTTAATAGCACGCAACCCGAAACGGATTGTGTGATCGTCAATTACAGTAAAGTCTCCGAAACTTTCGGTTACGTCTGGAGGAAGTACATTTACTCCCATCTTTTTGCATTCTTCAACTGCTTCATAGATTTTTTCTGCGTCACCGCTTTCAGCAGTCATAACAGCTGCCATGAATTCAACTGGGTAGTTAGCTTTCATGTATGCTGTTTGGTATCCAACTAATGCGTAGGAAGCAGAGTGAGATTTGTTAAATCCATAAGCTGCAAATGGCTCAATCCATGCCCAAATCTGTGAAGCTTTGGCTTCACTCCACTGAGAAGTTTCCATACATCCTTTGATGAATTTTTCCTTTTGCTTTGCCATTTCTGCTGGAATTTTTTTACCAACAGCTTTGCGGAATTTATCTACTTCTTCCCAAGTGTATCCAGCTAAGTCGTGAGCAATAATTAAAAGGTCATCCTGATAAACTAAAATGCCGTAGGTACGATACAAGATTCTTTCTAATTCAGGATCTAAATAAGAAATAAGTTTAGGGTTGTGTTTGCGCGCAATGTAGTCAGGGATGAATTGCATCGGTCCAGGGCGGTATAGTGCAACCATCGCAGAGATATCGAAGATTGTGCTTGGGCGCAACTCTTTTAAATACCTAGTCATTCCAGATGATCCAAGTTGAAATACTCCAAAAGTTAAACCTTTAGAAAGCATCTCAAAAGTTTTTGGATCCGGATGAGGGAGATTGCCCAAGTCGATATCGATGTTATGGCGAATCTTTACTAGTTTCACAGCTTTTTCTAGGATAGACAGGTTTCGAATTCCAAGAAGATCAAGCTTAATTGCTCCAATTGCATCGCTTTTTGCGTTTGGGTCAAGCGAATACATATCGTACTGTGTAATGAATCGGTCACCATCAGGTTCTTTTTGAATAGGAATATTGTCTGTAAGGGGAGTCGGGGTAATTACAATACCTGCTGCATGAATAGATGCATGGCGAACACAACCTTCTAATTTTTTAGCAATGTTAATAATCCGCTGAGTCTCTTCATCGGTTTCGTAAATTGTTTTTAACTCTTCGCTTAATCCCATTGCTTTATCTAGAGTCATTTCAAAACCTTGCTTTCCAAGAGGAATCATTTTTGCAATACGATCACATTTACCATATGGAATTGCTAATGCGCGACCAACATCGCGTACAACCGCACGCGCTTTCATTGTTCCAAAAGTTAGAATTTGCGCTACATTGTCGTGTCCATATTCATTTGTCATCCATGCAATAACTTCGTCACGACGATCATCAGCAATGTCTAGGTCGATATCAGGAGGGGTTGGACGATGCTTTGTCAAAAAGCGCTCAAAAGGAAGTTCGTAGTACAAAGGGTCAATATTGGTAATTTCTAAAATTTTTCCAACAATTGAACCAGCGGCACTTCCTCGAGTGTTGGTAATTGCGCCCATATCATGCGCACCTTTAACAACATTTGCCACCATTAAAAAGTATGGAGCGAATCCTTTTGAATTAATAATATCCAATTCGTAGTCAATTCGTTCCTGAATTTCTTTAGGAATAACCCCTTCTTGCTGATACAAAGGCAGGGCTAGTTTATTTACAACTTCAATCAAATGTTCTTCTGCTGTTGTGTTGGGCGGAAGTTTTACTTTCGGGAATAATCTTTGGCCAATTGGAATAGTTACGTTACAACGATCCGCAATTACTTGTGTGTTGGCAATAGCTTCTGGTATGTCAGCGAAAACTGCTGCCATTTCTTTTTGAGAGCGAAGACTTAAATCATGTCCGCGCATATCAAGACGTTTGGTATCTTCAACAGTTCTTCCGGTTCCAATACAAACCATTATGTCCTGAGCTTCCGCATCATCTTTATTAATGTAATGACAGTCTTGAGTTGCTACTACTGGAACACCAAATTTACGACCAAGTGCAATTAGTTTTTCATTAGGCTGAAGCTCCTCACCATGATTCGAATTACGTTGAAGTTCTAAGAAGAAATTATTTGGACCAAAAATATCCAACATTGTTTGCAGTTGTTCTTCTGCCGCTTTTTCGCCTTGTCCAAAAGCGCGTGGAATGTGTCCGCGAGGGCAGCCAGATAAAGCAATGATGCCTTTGGAATATTTTTTTAGGGTGGGTAAGTCTAAACGGGGCTTGTAGTAGTAACCTTCTACATGAGCAACCGTAGTTAGTTGCATTAAATTCAAGTAGCCTTCGTAATCTTCGGCTAATAAAGTCATGTGGAAGTAATCGGCATCACTCTTTCCTTCTTTATCAGTCATTAAACGCGGTGCAATATAAGCTTCGATTCCAATAATTGGCTTAATTCCAGCTTCGTTACATGCATTGTAAAACTCCACAGCGCCATACATTACCCCATGATCTGTAATAGCAATTGAGGTCATTCCATCATTTTTTGCAGCTTCAACAATGTCCGGAATTTTTGAAAGTCCGTCCAAAAGGGAGTAATGAGAATGGCAATGGAGATGGGTAAACATTAACTGTGAATATTAGAAGTTGAAGGCTATTTTTGATATACTTAATTTATCATAACATAACGACATGTCTGGAATAAAAGAGGCTATCCAAGTTAATACTCAAGGTGCTTTATTGGGCGTTCAAGAAGGCAGTTTTTCATTTGTTACACAGTTTAGAGGTTTGCCAGCATGGAAACGCGTTATTATTTTAATTTTGACCATTGGAATTATTCCTTCGTACTTAGGGGCGCGTTTTGGTACTGAATATTATTTATCGCAGAAGTATGGTCAAGCAGCTTTGTCAGGTCATGCTGCCTTTAATTTATCTCAAGATCCTATAGTCGGAGAATTTCAAATCATTCGCAACCCAAACAATACTTACAGCGCTGTTGTTCAGGTTAGTAATCCGAATTTAGATTTGTCTGCTTCAGGAATGACTTATACAGCAACTTTCCAAGCTTCTGGTCGCCAGATTACTTCTAGCGGAACTTTCTATTTACTTCCGAATGAGAAAAAGTATTTGGTTTTTCCTAGGATAGATAGCGGTACCAGTGTTGTTACTAGTGGGGCTCTTAAGATTGATAATGTAAATTGGCAAAAAAGATTGAATTTACCAGATGTTGCATTGCGTGCTTCCGAACCATTATTGTATGACGAAGCGAATCCTTTGCAGTTTATCGCAGAAGGTTCAATTATTAACGACAGTCCTTATCAGGTAGGGACCGCAAGAATAGTATTCCTTTTGTTTGATTCTAATAATAAGATAATTGGTGTTAGTCAGCGTGATGAATCACGTTTGTTACCATTTGGTCGCCGTGCTTACAAACAGCTTTGGTCAAGTATATATAGTAGCCAAGTAAGTAGAGTTCAGGTCATACCATCAACTAATATCTTAGAACCGGGTAATATTACTACTGATAATCAACCAATCACTCCTACAAATAATTCAAATTCCAATAACACCTTTTTCTAAGCCGCTTAAATATGTCTTTATTTACTCGTTTTAAATATTTTGATGTGCCGCTGCTAATAGTCAGCGGCTTGTTGCTTCTTATAGGTCTGGCTTTGCAATATGCTGTGTCTATTTCAGGAGATACTATGCAAATTTTTTGGCGTCAATTGATTTTTTCGTTCGGCGCTATTATTTTGTTTTTGGTATTTGCTTTCTATAACTATCATCGCTTAGCAAAGCTAAATCGGTATGCTTATGTAGTTTTAATTTTAACTTTGATTTATTTGCTGGTTTTTGTAGATCCTATTCGTGGTGCAAGCGGGTGGATTGAACTAGGATTCTTTAACCTGCAGCCGGCAGAGCTGGCAAAAGTAATTGTTACATTAAGCTTGGCTCGATGGTTGTATTTAAGACGTGGGCAAATTAACACTTGGAAAAACTTTGGAATTACATTTTTGTACGCTGCAATCCCAGCTGTACTGATTTTTTTTGAACCAGACCTTGGTTCCGCGGTAATTGTGATGGCCATATGGTTTGGTTTGATGTTAATTAGTCCGTTGCGGAAAACTTACATTGCTGTTTTTTTGATTTTAGCTATTCTATTTGCTGGTTTTTCTTGGCAGTTCCTGCTTCGGGATTACCAGAAAAACCGCGTTGAAGTTTTTTTGAATCCAGATAAAGATCCTCGAGGTAAAGGTTATAATGTTCGTCAGGCTATTATTGCAGTGGGAAGCGGGGAGTTATTCGGAAGAGGTTTGGGGCGAGGCTTGCGAAGTCAATTAAAATTCCTGCCAGAAAGACAAACAGACTTCATTTTCGCTTCTGCAGCAGAAGAAATCGGCTTTGTGGGTGTAAGCGTAATTGTTGGGTTGTACTATTTTATGTGTCGGCGTTTGTTGCGCATTATGAAATATGCTCGTGATGATTTAGCAATGTATATTGTAGGCGGGATCTTTTTTATGTTCGCGTTTCAAATTACCGCTAATATAGCAATTAACTTGGGTCTTTTGCCTGTTACTGGTATTCCATTGGTATTCTTGTCTTATGGTGGTAGTTCTTTAATGGTAACTAGTATCGCATTGGGTATTGTGCAGAATATAGCCCGCCAATCTAAGACTTTAAGATTCTAGTTGCGTTTCTAATACGCAAGTGTATAATTTAACTAAAGGAGCACATTATGAAAAAATTTGATTTGAAAAAAGTGCTTACATGGCTGGGGTTCATGCTACATTGCCCAGTTTGTAATGTAAAATACGACTTTTCTAATATAAAAGTAATAGATAGCGAAACAGATACTCAGACCTCTGAGGCGCGTTTACTAATTCACTCTGACTGCCATAAATGCAAGAGTTCTGTTATGTTTAACATTGATATAAATGGTCCTGATGTGTTTACGGTCATTGCAAAAACAGATTTAACCAGCAAAGATAGCGATAAATTTAGCGATTTTCCTTCTTTGAACATTGATGACTGTATTAAGGTTCACAGATCTTTGAAAACCTTCAACGGCGATTTCATCGCTGCATTTAAAGGTAAAAAATAGCTGTTTTAGTTATAAACCTATAAAAATCAGGCTAAATGCCTGTTTTTTATATATCTAAAGCTTGGCACTTGCAAAAATCCTAGGAATTTGATAGAATATTTCAGTATTTAAATCTTACTTATGGAAAAGATCCAGTTAAAAACAGAACAACGCGATATTAACACTCGCACAGCAAAGGCAGTCCAGCGCGCTGGTTTAATTCCAGCTGAGTTGTATGGTCATAAAGTGCAAAATGTTCATTTGAGCGTTGATCAGATTGAATTTGAAAAAGTTCTCCGCAAAGCAGGTGAAAGCACAATTATTGAATTGCAGTTACCTGATGGCGGTTCTCGTAATGTCCTAATTCAGGATGTAGAACGTCACTATCTTTCAAGTCAGCCAATTCACGTAGATTTCTACGAAGTTAAGATGACTGAAAAATTGACTGCTAATATTCCTTTGGAATTCATTGGTGAATCACATGCAGTGAAAGCTTTGGGCGGTACTTTGGTTAAAGTATTGAATGAAGTAACAGTAGAATGTTTACCAGCAGACTTACCTCCTGTAATTGAAGTTAATATTGAAAGCCTTAAAACTTTTGATGCTCAAATTACAGTTGCAGACTTAAATGTTTCCGCGAAGGTAGAAATTAAAGCTGAAGCTGAAGAAGTTGTTGCAACTGTTCAGCCACCTCGAGATATGGCTGCTGAAGAAGCTGCTAACGCTCAAATGGATGAAGCTGCTGCTGTAGCTGCTGCTGTTGGTCCAGAACCAGAAGCTGCTCCTGCTGAAGGCGACAAGAAAGAATAATTTCTTTAAAAATAAACCGAACACTACAAGTGTTCGGTTTTTTGTTGCGCTAGTATGTTTTTAAGTTTTTGCTGCTCCATTTTCCTGATTTGATCAGGAGGTATGTATTCTCCAGTGTCAATACTCAGTTGTCTGACACTAACAGCAGCCATTACCCACGCTAATATACAGAAAGCTAAATTTCCGCCAATTCCTAGAAATCCTTGCACGCTGTCTTTCTCATCGTCTACGGCAAAAAAATAAAATGATAGTCCAGATAAGCCAAAACATATCAAGGAGCAAGATACCATTACATAACACCTTAAAGAATATTTAAAATTTATCTTCGGTAAAATGCTCTGCAATAGAGCACCAATCATTCCAACGAGTATTAACGCTATACCTACAAAGACATTTACAGTAACTACTGGTTTTGTTGTGCAGGTCATGAAAAGTCCAAAGCCGATTATTACTAACCATAAAGCATAACGCATAAATTTCCTCCTAAGTTTTTTATCGTTGCTATATTTTGCCTGATAAATTGGCTGATGTCAATGCAGATGAATAGTAATAGTCTGACTAATAAACTTTGATGAATCTATTTAGTTTGTGAATATCTTTTACGATTTTAATTTTCTTTTTAGGATAAACTTTTTTAATAAGCTGTTTTAGAGTTTTAATAGAAGCTGGGTCTGTCTCAATTAGCAAAACACCTTTTGGTTTTAAAGCTTTTTTGCTTGCAGCAACAAACTCTTTGATTAAATCAAATTCATCAGTGCCATCGGTAAGAGCCATGAATGGCTCATAAGCAAGTCCTTTATGTAGCTTTAAATAATCACTAAGCGGTACATAAGGAAGGTTTGCTATGATTAGGTTAAATTTGCCGTTTATGTGTTTAAATAAATCACTGTAAACAAATTTAATTTTGACTTTATGAGTTTTTGCATTATTTTTAGCAACGATTAAAGCTTTTTCTGAAACATCGCTTGCAGTAATTTTAATTTTTGTATTTGCGGTAGCAGCAGCTAAACTGATTGCTAGACATCCGGATCCTGTCCCAATATCTAAAACATCTATTCTTGCTTTGCTTTTAG
>CAZGCV010000017.1:0-21113 GCA_964524735.1 uncultured Candidatus Saccharibacteria bacterium
GCTGGCAAAATTAACGAACTATTTACCATAGTCGGAGAACACTTCCATACTAATATGGCTCCAGGTGAACTGCTGCGCGGCTACAATTTAACTAAAGATTTTCCTGAGGGCGCCATCGCATCTTTAAGCTTAGATCCCAGCGGAGGCATTATTTGTCCGCAAATACTTGAAGAAAGCGGTGCGTATGTACTCACTGTCTGCAAAGGCAAAACTGCTAACGATGTTCAGGATTATTTTAAAAACAGTTTTTCAACCGGCCAACTTACTGCTGAAAAGGCAACCGTGTGGTTGGCAGATAGTAGCGCTACAGGTAAACTATACAAAAAGGCAGAGACTGAACTTACTAACGCTGGTTTAACAGTTTATAAAGTTATTTACGGCGGAAAGCCGTTAACTCAAAGCGTGGTTTACAGCGTTAATCAAAAACCTTCGACATCTGAATTCATCACAAATAAACTAGATGCGTCCCCTGTTTCACTTCCTCCTCCTGGAATCAAAATCGATTCCAATAAAGTAGATGTGATTGTAATCTTGGGAAGCCCAGATGCGGCATCGACATCTTCTAATAATAATTCTAATAATAGATAAAATGGCTCAACTTCCCCTGCTTGCAATTGTCGGTGAACCGAATGTAGGCAAATCAACATTAATGAATAAAATCGCTGGAAAGCGTTTGGCAGTTACTTCTGTGGTTGCTGGCACCACTCGCGATAGACAGTACGTAGACACGGTTTGGAACGGTGTTGATTTTACTATGATCGATACAGCTGGAGTAACTTTCGGCAACGCACAAGAACTGGAAGCAGAATTGGAACAGCAAATTGACGTAGCAACAGCAGAAGCAAGCATGCTTCTGTTTGTGGTAGACGGCAAACGAAGCGTAGACAGCATTGACCGCAAGGCTTTGTTAAAGTTCCGTAAAATGAAAAAGCCAATTGTAGTAGCCGTAAATAAATTAGATTCTCCAAAAAACTTAGAAAGTTTTACTGCGCCGTTTTTGAAAATGGGAATTAAGCATGTATTCCCTGTTTCTTCTGTAACTGGTCGCGGAATGGGAGATTTACTAGATCAGGTTGCAAAAGAATTAAAGAAAGTCGCCGTTCCAAAAGAAGAAGTCCCAATCGGAATTGCTGTGAGCATTGTCGGCAAACCTAACGTTGGAAAGTCCAGCATTTTAAACCGCATACTAGGGCAAAAGCGTGTGATTGTTTCCCCTATTCCTGGAACAACACGCACATCAATCGATACCCATACTAAAATTGATGATCAAGATTATACATTCATAGACACAGCTGGATTAAAGCGCAAAGAACATCGCCAGAAACAGCCTGATATTTTCTCTGGATTCCAAACTTTTAAATCCATTCGCCGTAGTGACATTGTGCTTTTTGTAATAGATTCAGTTGAACGCATTACTAAACAGGATCAAGTAATTGCTGGGGAAATTTTTGATCTAGGCAAAGGCGCAATTATTGTTGCCAACAAAATGGATCTTTACAAAGAAAAAGAACAGGCACTACGCGATTACATTTCCCAGCACTTTCCTTTCTTATGGTTCTCTCCAGTATATTTGGTCTCTGCAGATACAGGAGAAGGTTTAGATGAAGCTCTTGCTGCTATTAAACCTATTTACGAAAACCGCTTGAAAGAAGTTCCTCAGGAAGATCTAGATAAAGTCTTACAGCAGACTTTGAAAACAAATGCCCCGAAACGTTTGCGTGACCAGCGTGAACCAAAAGTTTACGGACTATCTCAAGTTGAAACGAACCCGCCATTATTTAAATTAGTTGTAAATAAATCAGGTGCGATTTCTACTCAATATCGCCGCTTCTTGCTTAAGCATTTAATTAAGCGCTTAGACTTGTGGGGCACTCCTATTAAAATTCAAATCCGAGAACGAGGAAAAGAAGAATAAATCTGAACGATACTACATAAAAACCGGCTTAATGCCGGTTTTTATGTTAGCCAATTTTAGTTATTCAATCTTCTTGGCTACAAACTCTTCTTTTAGAGTCTCTGCCTGAGATTCATCTATGCTTGCAACTTGATCAATAAGACTGTTAAGTTCATCAATTTCAGTCTGATTACTTAAATCTGCGGATTGCAACAATGTTCTGAATTCTAAGACCAAACTATTTAATCCTTCAGGAGCCTGATCTATACCTGATTCGAATGGACGATTTGGAGCTTCACTGACATGTTCGTCTTTCATCCCCTCTACCATATCGAGAATGCTACCAGATTCTTCAGAACCAGATTCATTTTTATTGTAGAAATCTTCTGCTTTAAAATCTTTACCAAATGCTTCTGAACCAAGCTCAGGAGATAATCTTTCTAATTTCATACATTATATTCTTAATTATTTGTATTGTATCACATCTCCACCGCTGATATAATACTAACTATGAAGCTAATTATTGGTTTAGGAAATCCAGGAAATAAATATGAATTAACCCGACACAATGCCGGATTTTTAGCCGTGGACTTTTTTTTAAAAGAGCGTAGCGCGATTTCATGTCAAAGCAAATTTAATGCTCAAATTTGTGAGTATCAGGAAACGGATAAAGATAGAAATATTCAAAAAGTTTTTTTTGTGAAACCGCAAAGCTTTATGAATCTGTCAGGCGAAGTGGTTCGTGAAATTTTGGCTTTTTACAAACTTGACCACGCCAATGACTTGCTGATTATTCATGATGAAAAAGATTTACCGTTTGGTACAGTTAAAGAAGCATTCGCTTCCGGATCAGCGGGACATAATGGTGTGCAGAATATTATTGATGAACTTGGTACAAAAGATTTCGCACGCGTGCGTGTTGGAATTGAAACGCGTGAACCAAACTCTCCTATTCCGACAGATGTATTTGTCCTACAAAGCTTTACTAATGCAGAATTAGATAAATTAAATAAAGAGGTTTTTCTCGAAGTAAATAGAATAATAGAAAACTTTTTGCATTCATAGCTAAAATAAAAGACCGTTCCTTAATAGGAACGGTCTTTTTTATCTTCACAACCCCACTCATAAGTGAGAACTAGCAGACAAACGTCTACAGGCTCTACTTAACCGCTACAGACATAGAATAGGAGGGATGATCTACGTTTTCGCGACTTACAAGCAGGATAGTAAAGACAAATTGTTAATAGGTTCGGTTCAGCCACTTTGACTGTTATACTAGTATACACCAAAACAGGGTTTTTGTCAAGAGTGTTTTTAAAGATCATTTTTAGCTTTAGATGAACTTTATAATTATTTTACATCAAATTTATTAGTATTTGGTTAATATCCAAATATGAAAATGGAATTAGAACCGCTCTATCTATATATACTATCTTTGCTGCCCGTAAGGAAGTTAGAGGTCTTTGATCGATGGCTTAAAAAATATAGTTCGTTTGAAGCTGTGTTCTTGAATCCACCAGCTGAATTTGCATCTAAGCTTGCTGAAATAAAATCTGCAAATTCTGTTGAATCCTTATATAAACTACTAGCTAAAACCTCGGTCAACATACTTCCCTATTACGACGAACGCTATCCTAAACTTTTGAAAGAAATTTATGATGCACCGCCGGTTTTGTTTTACAGAGGCAAACTAGTTGATGATGAAATATGTGTTGGAGTTGTTGGTTCAAGAAAGATGAGTTCGTATGGAGCAGAAACCACTGCTCTTATAGCAAACCCTTTGATTGATTCTGGAATAACGATAGTTTCCGGATTGGCTTATGGCGCTGACGCTGCTGCACACTCAGCATGTATAAAAAAGGGTTCGAGAACTATTGCTGTACTTGGCAGCGGAGTTGATGATGAAAGTATTTACCCGCGAGCACATTTACGTTTAGCTCATGACATTCTGGATTGTGGCGGTTTAATTATATCTGAGCATCCTCCAGGAACACCTGGATTAAAACATCATTTTATTGCGCGCAATCGCATAATTGCTGGACTATCCTTTGGAATTGTTATTACAGAATGCAAAACAAAAAGCGGTGCATTAATTACTGCGGATTTCGCAGCGGACTTTAACCGAAACCTTTATGCAGTTCCTGGACCAGTATATTCAAGTTTAAGTGCAGGACCGCATCAGCTAATTAAAAATGGCGCTGCGTTGATTTCCAGAGGAGAAGAAATTCTGGAAGATTTAAGCATTGCGTTGCCGGAATTGAATCAAAAAATCGACGAAGGAAAACAAAAGTTATTCACAACTGCAGAATTGCGTGTGTTAGAATGTATGCAAGACGCTCCGAAGACATTAGATGCGATCGCAAAGGAAACAAAAATTTCCAGCAACGAAATTGCAAATGCAATTACCTTGCTGGAGTTAAAAAGTAAAATTAAAAATTTAGGCTCACTGGGATTTATCAAAAAATAAATTTGACAAACTTCCGCAGCATCAGCTAAACTCCCCTTTGTACATATTCATCTATCATCTAATTACACATGGCAAAGCAACTTATTATAGTAGAGTCGCCTACCAAGGCGAAAACAATATCCAAATTTTTAGGGCCTGAATACGAAGTTGAGGCTAGTTTTGGTCATGTCCGAGATTTACCAAAATCCAAGATTTCTATAGATGTTGAGAACGATTTTGAACCTGTTTATACAATTCCACCTAAAGCAAAGGAAGTAATTACCAAACTTAAAGGCATGGCAAAAAAGGCTTCCTCTATTATATTGGCGACTGATGAAGACCGTGAAGGTGAAGCAATCTCTTGGCACTTAGTGCAGGCTCTTGGGCTTGGCGACGAAGCAGATATTGAAAAAGGTAAAGAAGACAAACGCATCAAGCGCATTGTTTTTCACGAAATTACCAAACCAGCAATTCAGCATGCGTTAGAAAACCCTCGTGACATAGATTTAAATTTAGTTGATGCACAACAAGCGCGTCGTGTTTTAGATCGCTTGGTTGGTTACGAACTATCCCCTTTCCTATGGAGAAAAATCCGTTACGGCTTGAGCGCAGGACGTGTTCAGTCTGTAGCTGTACGCCTAGTCGTTGAGCGTGAACGTGAAATTCAGGCTTTCAAAGCTGAAGAATATTGGAGCATTGAAGCTCAGCTCTCCAAAAAGGATGATGATTTTAGATTTACTGCAAAACTTTCTAAAATTGACGGTAAGTCAGTTGGAAAGATGGGTATTAGCAATGAATCTCAAGCAAAAGAAATTACTTCTGCTTTAAATAATTCAGCTTATAAAGTTTCTGAAATTACTAAGAAGGAAGTTAAACGTAATCCATCCCCTCCTTTTACTACATCTACATTACAACAGGAAGCTGCGCGCAAGCTTGGTTTTAGTGCAAAGCAGACTATGGTAATTGCACAGCACTTGTACGAAAATGGCCACATTACCTACATGCGTACCGACAGTGTTAACTTAGCCAAGTCTGCATTAGCGCAAGCTCAAGAGGTTATTAAAACTGAATTTGGCGCTAAGTATGCATTGAGTGAACCTCGTTACTATGCAAACAAGAGCAAAGGTGCTCAAGAAGCTCACGAAGCAATTCGTCCAACTGATTTAAGCTTGTTACCGCATAACATGAAGGCAAAAGCAGATCGCAATGCTATTCGTTTGTACGATCTAATTTGGAAACGCACACTTGCCTGCCAAATGCAGCAAGCTATTTTTGACCAGACTGCAGTAGATATTGCAGCAGGACCTGGCGACAAATACACTTTCCGTGCTAACGGACAAGTTGTTAAGTTTGATGGTTTCATTCGTGCTTATACAGAAGGTACTGACGAACAAGCAGAAGATGAGATCGAAGGCGCATTACCAGAACTATCAGTAGAAGAACTGCTGAAATTGCATGAACTGCTTCCTTTGCAACATTTTACAGAACCACCTGCAAGATACTCTGATGCTACCTTAGTAAAAGCTTTAGAAGCACATGGCGTTGGCCGTCCTTCTACTTATGCTCCGACTTTGACAACTATTCAAGATCGCGGATACGTAACAAAAGAGGATAAAAAATACGCTCCTACTGACGAAGGCTATTTAACTACAGATATGCTAGTTAAGCATTTTCCTGAAATTGTTGATATTAATTTTACATCAAAAGTTGAAGAACAGTTTGACGATATAGCAGAAGGCAAACTTAAGTGGGTTCCGGTTATTGAAGATTTCTATGGTCCTTTCAAAAAAAACTTGGTAGAAAAAGAGAAAGAAGTTGAAAAGCAGATTGAAATTTCTGATACACCTTGTCAGCACTGTAGTAAGCCCATGCTTATTAAATACGGCCGTATGGGTAAATTCTTAGCTTGCCCAGAAGAAGGTAGCAAAGTTACTCAGCCTATGCCGGAAGAAGCAGCTCAGATTCGTGCACTTGAAGAAAAAACTAAAGATGAACTTTGTCCTATTTGTGATAAGCCAATGACAGTGCGCCGCGGAAGATTCGGATTCTTCTTAGGATGCTCCGACTACCCTACATGTAAAGGCATCTCTAAAATTTGGAATAAAACCGGTTTTAAATGTCCAATGTGTTTAGAAAGTGATGATCGTAAAGCAAAACCTGGTGATGTAGTAGAAAAGAAAGGACGCGGTCGAGGGAAGCCATTCTACGCTTGTACGCGATGGCCAGATTGTACTTTAATTCTAAATATCAAACCTGAAAGCGAAGCGCAACTTGCCGAGCTATACCTTGAATCTAAAACTAAACCTAAGACCAAAGGTAAAACTGCAAAGAAAAAAGTTGCTAAAAAACGAGTCGCTAAAAAGAAGACTGCTAAAGCAGAGCCTGATTCTGATGAAGGAAAAGAAGAAACCACTGAGGAATAATCTCAGTGGTTTTTTAATTCTTGAGTAGCCACTTGAAAAAATCCTTGAAATACGTTAAAATGTTTTAGTAATTTACCAATCCCTACGATGGGTTCGTAGCTCAGTTGGTAGAGCAGTGGCCTTTTAAGCCATTTGTCGTGGGTTCGAGCCCCACCGAACCCACCACTTAAAATTACTCTATCCGCCATTTGGCGGTTTTTATGTTAGTATAAATTCATAACTATTCAAAAATGACTTTAGAAACTTTCGATCAATTTTTAGATTTTGAACTCTTGGACACAGGCGACGGCAGTCGTCTAGAACAATGGGGAAACATTCGCTTAAAGCGCCCAGACCCACAAATAATATGGCAGCCAAGTTTACAGCAGCGCGACTGGAATTCTGTTGATGCTGAATTTATTGGAGCTGGAGAACGAGGCAAATGGCAGCGCAAAGGACAATTGCCTGAAAAATGGGAAGTCTATTTTCGACCTGATATTAAACTCGTGGCAAAACTAACACCTTTCAAACACACTGGGATTTTTGCAGAGCAAGCTGCTAATTGGGAATGGATGTCGGACATTTGCGGACAAGCAAACTCTTCTACTAAAGGACCTCTGAAAATTTTAAACTTATTTGCCTACACAGGTGGAGCGACTATGGTACTGACGCGACTTGGTCACAAAGTTACACACGTTGATGCAAGCAAACCAGCAATTGCGTGGGCGAAAGAAAATCAAAAAGCCAACAAGTTTGAGCCAGACAGTATTCGATGGATTCTTGATGATGCTCTAAAATTTGCGCAACGAGAACTTAATAGAGGTGAAACATACGACGGTATTATTATGGATCCGCCGGCTTTTGGACATTCCCCTGACGGTAAAACATGGAAGTTTAACCGCGACTTACCTAAACTTTTAAATATTTGCACACAACTGCTTTCAGATGATGCTAAATTTTTACTTATTAATGGCTATGCCACCAACTCCTCTGCTTTGTCTTTAGGCAACACTTTAGAAGATGCAATGAAAACCCGCAGCGAACTTGGAGGAAAAATTGAATTTGGAGAACTTTGTTTACAACAAAAAACCGGTAGAAAAATTTCTACCGGAATATTTACTCGCTGGAATAGCTAAACCTTTTCCTAAATATTAATCACTGAATTGATCGCCAAGAAATCTTCCTGAAACAATTAAGAAGATGACTGGAAGCACCAGCCAAACAAACCCTGCATTAGGGTGCAAGAACAAAAGTTGAATTAAAGGAGAAAAATCGTTTTGGATATAATCTGGCAAATAACTGATAACAATATTTATCAACAAACCAACTTGCAGCACAGTAAATAGCAAGACAAACGGTAAAGATAGCAGTTGCTTTCCTTCGATAGAACTACGAAAAGCGTAACGGTTTAGGAAGATAAAAAAGATCAAGAATAAAATTACAAATGCAGCCAATTGAGCTAAGATTGCCATGCCAATATCCAAACGCTGAGAAACTGTATCCGTAAAAAACGGAGCCTGAATAACCAATAGCTGGGCCATGTAAGTACTAATCAAAATTGTTAGCATGCGTCCGCGACCTGCAGAGAAAGCAAACAAAATACTGGCAACAATCCAAAACAACAAAATAAACAAATCCCATGATGGAGTATGCCAGTTAAAAGTACGAATTAGCAATTGAATATCAGCAAAATTCATAAATATATTATATCACAACTATTGTTCTATCATTTGTTTATCATGTGTACATTGTAGAATTGTAATGTATAAATTAAAATGAATTCGCAAGAGTTCAGAAAGGCATGTATGTTCTATAATGACGATCAAGAACACAAAGGTTCTGAATCAGGTACTCAGACAGATGACCAACGCCAAAATAACCAAAAAGAAAGTACCTTCTAAATAAAGAAACCCCTGCTCATGCAGGGGTTTTTCTTTTATTAGATTAATTGGATCTAAAAATTATCTTTTAAAGATTCCCAGAAGCTTTTATTTACCTCAACAGTTTCTCCGCTTAATTCAGCCAGTTCTTTGAATAGCTCAGCTTCCTTCTTATTAAGTTTATTTGGAACAACCACGCGCGCGGTTATAAGCAAATCCCCTCGCTTCGAACTACCAACGTGAGGCACCCCTTTCCCACCTACTTTAAATACTTTGTTTGGTTGAGTTCCAGCCGGAATTTTCAATTCAATTTCACCATCTAAAGTAGTAACTTTCACTTTTGCACCAAGAGTAGCTTGAGTTAAACTGATCGGAACTTCCGTTAATAAATCTTCTCCGTCTCGGACAAAATCTTTATGCGGTTTAACGCGAATTAATAAATATAAATCTCCTGCTTCGGAACCTCGATATCCAACCTCACCCTCGCCGTTTACACGAATACGCTGACCATTATCTATTCCTGCCGGAATTTGCACTTCTAAAGTTTTTTCTTGGCGAAGAACTCCATGACCCTTACAGTTATCGCAAGGACTTTCTGGGATCTTGCCATCACCACCACAATTATCACATGGTACAGCAGAAGAAACCGCGCCAAAGATTGTATTGCGTTGCGTTTTAATTTGACCCTGACCATGACAAGTTGGACAAGTGACCACTTTAGTACCTGGTTGTGCGCCGCTACCATCACAAACTTTACACCTATCTTTCTTTTCTAATGTAATAGATCGCTTTACACCAAAAACCGCTTCTTCAAAATTAATAGTAAGTGGCATTTCCAAATCTATGCCGCGATTACGACGAGCATCGCGCTGACTGCGACTGCCGAAAATATCTCCGAAAATATCTCCGAGATCGAATTCAACACCTTGACCGCCGAAACCGCCAAAACCAGCGCCAAAGGGATTACCGCCTTGTTGTCCTCCAAAACCACCAAAGCCAGCGCCGTATCCTGGACCGCCGCCGTTTCTTTGAGCTTGTTCAAAAGTCTGACCATACTGGTCATACTGCCCACGCTTTTCTGAGTCAGAAAGAACCTGATACGCTTCGTTTACTTCTTTGAACTTCGCATCATTGCCTTGGCCTTTATCTGGATGATATTTATGCGCCAACTTTCTGTAAGCTTTTTTAATTTCATCAGATGTTGCAGTCTTGCCAACGCCTAAAATGTCGTAATAATTTTGAGCCATTTAAATATTGTAAGAAATTTTATTGAAAAAGTTTGCTAGATTTTAAATATGATAATATAATTAATTTACCAAGGAGGTAAACTGAATGCATGATAAAAGGTAGAGTAAAACAAAAGGATGCTTTGATTTTGCTTTTTACAACTAGAGCAAGGGTAGCAGCGAGTCGAGAAAAGACTTCCAAACAAGGCTCAATTTATGCTGTTATAGCCAAAAATCTTTCCAAAGATGGCGGTAGTGTTTCTACAACAGAAACCCGCTAAGGAGGATGATCCAAAAATATCTACCGTTGGGCTGACCCCCCAACAATTCTATGATAAGGAGGATTTTAAATTATTGTAACCCTTCTAATATCCTACCTAATTCCCCGCCCGAAAACTGCCTTAACGGCTGAGTTCCCACAAACTCAGCCGTTTTCATTTTGCTAATTATTTCTTATCTTCAGAAGAAGGTTCACCGTCTTTTGGAACTTCTGTATATTCTGCATCTACTGGCTTGTCGTCAATTTCTTTTTCTGATGGATCTACGGTTCCTACATCACCAGGCTGAGCCGCTTGTCCGGATTCATACATCGCTGCACCAACTTTTTGAATTGCATCGCTCAAAGCCTGAAGCTTAGTCTGAATAGCTTCTACATCTTCATTGTCTTTAACTTCTTTAAGTTCAGTGATTGCGGTTTCAACTGCAGTTTTATCTTCTGGCTTTGCTTTATCTCCTGCGTCTGTCAAAGTTTTTTCGGACACAGCAATTAAAGTATCAGCTTCATTGCGCTTATCTACAAGTTCACGGCGCTTACGGTCTTCAGAAGCATGAGCTTCTGCTTCCTGCTTCATGCGTTCTACATCATCTTTTGAAAGATTCGCTGAACCTTGGATTGTAATATGAGCATCTTTTCCAGAAGCCTTATCTTTCGCTGTAACTTTTAGAATACCATTAGCATCAATGTCAAAAGTTACTTCAACCTGAGGCACGCCGCGAGGTGCTGGTGGAATTCCATCCAAATTAAAAGTTCCTAGAGATTTATTATCTTTCGCAAATTCACGCTCACCCTGCAATACATGCACCTGAACAGATGTCTGATTATCTGCAGCGGTTGAGAAAGTTTGTGATTGAGAAGTTGGGATGGTTGTATTGCGGTTAATCAATGGGGTTCGAACGCCACCAAGAGTTTCCAAACCTAATGTCAAAGGAGTTACGTCTAGCAACAAGATTTCTTTGCCTTGGACTTCGCCACCCAATACACCAGCTTGTACAGCTGCGCCTTTTGCTACGGCTTCCATAGGATCAACACCACGCTCAACTTGTTTACCAATGTAATCTTCTACAAACTTCTGAACAGCTGGCATGCGAGTTGGACCACCAATCAAAATAATCTTATCGATTTGTTGTGGAGTTAAACCAGCATCTTTAATCGCCTGCTCAACAGGAGTGCGCATTTTTGCAACAATTGGCTTAACAAGATCTTCTAGTTTTGCGCGAGTGATCTTCATTTCCAAGTTCTGAGAACCAGATTCATTCTGAGCAATGAAAGGCAAAATGATTTCAGTTTCTAACGTTGTAGAAAGTTCAATCTTTGCTTTTTCAGCAGCTTCACGAACACGATTCATTGCCATCTTATCACCTGTTAAATCAATTCCGGACTGAGCTTTGAATTCGCCAGTTACGAAATCAATTAAAGCTGCATCCATGTCTTTACCACCCAAAGCTGTATCACCAGAAGTAGATTTTACTTCAAAAGTTGCTTGAGTAGTTCCATCTTCTTCGTGTTCAGAAAATTCCATAATAGTTACATCTAGAGTTCCACCACCAAGGTCGAATACTAAAATTTTCTGATCCTGAGTTCCGGTTTTATCAATACCATAAGCAAACGCTGCAGCAGTTGGTTCGTTAATCACACGAACAACTTCTAGACCGGCGATTTCACCAGCCTGCTTTGTTGCCTGACGTTGAGCGTCGTCGAAATAAGCAGGTACAGTAATAACTGCTTTTTCTACTTTATCGCCCAAGTAAGCTTCTGCATCTCTTTTGATTTTCTGCAAGATGAAAGCGCTAATCTGTTCTGGACTGTATTCTTTATCATTAATTTTGTAGCGAAAATTTGTTCCCATTTTACGCTTGGCTTCGAACACAGTTCCTTCCGGATTTGTGACAGCCTGACGGCGAGCTGGCTCACCAATAAGCAGCTGACCATCTTTTGTAAATGCTACGTATGATGGAAATGCTTTTCCACCAACTGAATTTCCTTCTGCTGCAGGGATAATTACCGGCTTACCGCCTTCAATTGCACTTGCTGCAGAGTTGGAAGTTCCTAAGTCAATTCCTATAATTTTTGGCATATGTTTAGTTCTCCTATTTTAAAAAAATTATTCTTTCTTACTAATAACTACTTGGCTTGGCCTAACAACCTTGCCGTTTAGTTCAAACCCTGTTTGAAGCTCTTCAACAACCACTCCATCCTCTTCTCCGGAAACCTCACGCACGGCTTCATGGAAATTCGGATCAAACGGTTTGCCGACTGCTTCAATTCTTTTCACGCCCATCTCTTCCAAAACTTTATCGAGCTTCGCAACAGTTCCATTAATTCCCTGCAACCAATTCTGATCTACTTCTTGAGGTGCTTGCTTTAAACCCTGATGCAACGCATCTAAAGTTGGCAGCATTTTTACTACAGTAACTTCTTTAGCGAAATCCAGAATTTCAGCTTGTTTAGATTCTTCACGCCTCTTGTAGTTTTCAAAGTCTGCTTGAGAGCGCTGCCACCCAGCTAAATTTGTTACGGCTTCTTCTTGCGCTTCAGCCAACTGGCGTTCTAAATTTGTTTGCTCACCTGCATTCTGTTCCTGCTCACCATCTTGCTGTGCAGACTGGTCATTATGAATATTTTCGTCTTGTTCCATCTACTAATTCTCCTTTATGTAAATAAAATTAATAACATGACTGCTGCGCCACCTCCGCCGCCCATCAGTTTAGTGATATATTCCATTAAACTAATGTTCTTCTGATACTCCATTGCCTTAGGACCAATTAAACCAATTACTCCACGCTTACCGCTTGGGAGTTGCAAGCCAGTAACAATTAAAGAGTAATCGCTTTGCTTGTTTGCAAGTTTAAATTCTTTTCCAATAAATGCCTGCGGCTGGTTTTCTGAATAATTCGTCAACATCTCTTCTGCATAGTCATCTATATTGTCAAAGAATTCAGCAATCTCACGAGCGTCTTCTGCTGGAAGGTTTTGATTATCCAAAATATTAGATAAACCAACTGTTGAAGTTTCTTCCGGAAACAAAGCGAATGATGCTTGCGAACTGTGCGAGGCTAGCACTTTTGCCAATCTCCGACCGACTTCTGCATTGACTGCTTGAAGTTTTACAATCTCCGACCGCAAACTTTCTTGTTCGCGCATTGTCAGCTTAACCCTATCCATTAACTGATTAACAAAGTATCGAAATCCGGCATCTGTAGGAACTCGACCTGCTGAAGTGTGAGGCTGGCGAATATATCCCATTTTTTCTAGCGCTGCCATCTCATTTCTGATGGTGGCTGAACTAAGCCCGAAGTCGTATTTCTCTACCAAATCCTTGCTCGCTACTGGCACTCCTTCATCGCAATTTAGTTTTACAATTGCCGCCAAAATTTTGGCTTGTCTCTGCGATAATTCTGTCATTATTTTATGTCTAAATTTAGGCAAAAATGCACTAGAATCAGTATAAAAATAAATTAGCACTCTGTCAAGTAGAGTGCTAAAAATATTTCTTTTTATCCTGCTACTGTGGGCATCTGACTTGCTTATGAAAGGTTTTATCGTATACTTAAAGATGCATACTGCAGGCAAACAAACCTGCTATTCGTGATATGAAAAAAAGACTTCTATATTTATTAATGTTCGCTATTTTCGCCAGCGCAGCTGGCGGTCTGTATTTATACAAGATTTCTGCAGACAATGAGCAAGAACAAACTCAAATCGTTCAAAGCTCCAACGGCGGACAAATTGATGAAACAAAAATTAGTACAGATCCAACTGTTTTTGTTAATAGTGGAGCAGCTCCTGAATTTAATGGATTAACTAATTGGTTAAACACGGAAGGTCCTTTGAAAATAGATGATTTGCGGGGCAAAATAGTTCTAGTTAATTTTTGGACTTATTCATGCATAGATTGTACGAAAGCCATCCCCTACATTTCTAAATGGGACAATACTTATAAAGACCAAGGTTTGGTTGTAATTGGAATACACACTCCGCAATACGCATTTGAAAAAGTAGCTGGTAACATAGCCAATGCTGTGGCAGGACTTAAACCAACTTACGCCATTGCCCAAGACAACGATTACAAAACTTGGACAGCGTATCATAACCAATTCTGGCCGGCCATGTATGTGATTGATCAGAATGGCAATATTGTTTACACGCATGTAGGTGGCGGCAAGTATGGGCAAACTGAAAAAGCAATTAGAACTTTATTAGGACTTGAGGGCGAATATGAAATTCCTCCTACCCCAGCTGCCACAAATCCAAATCAAACCCAAGACATGCATGTTGGATCTACCAAAATCGGCAGCAGTTACGGCGGAAGTGAAAAACTTTCAGCTGAAGAACAAATTTTCGTATTTCCGAAAAAATTAGCGAAAAATAAATTTGCACTAGAAGGTTCATGGAGGCAAAACCAGGAAAGCATAATTCACACCAGAGGCTACGGACGAATGATTATGAATTTCAATGCATCGCAATTAAATATGATTGCAAGCAGCCCCGAGCCAGTCACTGTTAAAGTATATGTTGATGATATTTTAGTTAAGGGCGTGGTAGTCAGAGAACAAGGAATGTACCAGCTATACGATAGCTTAACGCCAAAAGATCATACTGTGCGCTTAGAAATACCAAACAATACACTGCAAATCATGTCTTTTACTTTCAACTAAATATGTTAATAAAAAACCACTCCTTAAGCAGGAGCGGTTTTTTATCTTATAATATTTTCTTTAAGTATTGCCCAGTATAACTACCCTTAACTTTTACAACTTCTTCTGGAGTCCCAGCAGCAATTAAAGTACCACCCTTGTCTCCGCCCTCAGGGCCAAGATCTATAATCCAGTCCGCTGTTTTAATCATATCTAAATTATGTTCAATAACTACAACAGAATTTCCTTTTTCAACTAACTGATTAAGAACATAAATTAAGCGCTTCACATCTGCAAAGTGTAAACCAGTCGTAGGTTCATCCAAAATGTACAAAGTACGACCTGTAGATGCACGAGAAAGTTCTGTAGCTAATTTAATACGCTGAGCTTCCCCACCGGAAAGAGTTGTTGCGTTTTGACCAAGATGCATATAACCCAATCCAACTTCTGACAGAGTATCTAGTTTTCGTTTAACCGGAGGGACGTTTGCGTAGAAAATCTTAGCTTCATCAACTGTCATTTCTAAGACATCGGAAATGGTTTTGCCGTTATAGTGAATTTCCAAAGCTTCACGGTTATAGCGCTTACCGTTACATTCTTCACAAGTGATGTACACATCTGGCAAGAAATTCATCTCTACTTTGATTACACCATCACCCTGACATTTTTCACAACGTCCGCCTTTAACGTTAAAACTAAAACGACCAGCTTTATAGCCTTTCATTTTTGCTTCTCGAGTTTCAGCAAACAAATCACGAATGTAAGTAAATATACCGGTATAAGTTGCTGGGTTTGAACGCGGAGTGCGACCAATTGGCGACTGGTCGATATTAATCATTTTATCAATATGTTCAATGCCCAAAAGCTTCTTATGATCACCTGGTTCATCTTTACTATTCCAGAAATGTTTAGACAAAGCCTTTGCCACAATATCATTAAGCAAAGTAGATTTTCCGGAACCGGATACACCAGTCAAAGTAACAAACTTACCTAAAGGAATATCTACATTGACGTTCTTCAAATTAAATTCTGAAGCACCTACCACAGAAATCTTTTTCCCATTACCAGCACGACGGCGCTTTGGGACTTCAATTTTTTCTGCGCCAGAAAGAAACTTTCCTGTTACGGAATTTTTATCTTTTTCTACTTCAGCAGGAGTTCCAGCTGAAACAAGTTTACCCCCATGCTTACCAGCACCAGGACCAATATCTACAACCCAATCGGATTCACGAATAGTTTCTTCATCATGCTCTACTACTATTACTGTATTACCAAGATCTCGAAGTTCTTTTAAAGTTTCTAGTAAACGCGTATTGTCGCGCTGATGAAGACCAATTGAAGGTTCATCTAATATATAAAGAACACCGGTCAGACCAGAACCAATTTGTGTAGCCAATCGAATACGCTGCGCTTCCCCACCGGAAAGAGTATCTGCACCGCGATCCAAAGACAAATAAGCTAAACCAACATTCAATAAGAAAGAAATACGAGCAGTAATCTCTTTCAAGATCAAGTTCGCAATAGTCATTTCCTTGGCGTTTAACTTCTTTGGGAGCCCGCTAAAGAAAACTGCAGCATCTTCAATTGAAAGCTGAGAGATGTCGACAATACCACGACCATCAATAGTGACAGCCAATACTTCTGGTTTCAAACGCTTACCATTACAAACCGGGCACTTGCGAATACGCATGTAATTTTCAATTTCATTGCGCATATAGTCTGAATCAGTTTCTTTATAGCGGCGTTCTAAATTAGGAATCACGCCTTCAAAAGCAGTATTCATTTCGTATGAACCTTCACGAGATCCAAACTCGCCAGTAAACTTAATTTTCTTTTCACCTGTTCCATACAAAATCACTTCCAGCGCTTTCTTGGGCAAATCTTTAACAGGAACGTCTACAGAAAAGTTAAATTCCTGAGCAACCGCGGCGAGCATACGAGAGTACCATGACATGCGAGATGTTGTTTTACTCCATGGACGAACCGCTCCTTCAGCAAGCGTCAGTCGCGGATTTGCAATTACTAAATCAGGTTCAATAGTTAGCTTAGTACCAAGCCCTTTACATTCTTCACAAGCACCATGTGGGCTATTGAACGAAAACTCGCGAGGATCAAGCTCAGTTAAAGCAACAGCATGCCCATTTGGACAAGCAAACTTTTGAGAAAAAGGAATTTCCTGTTTAATTTTTTCGCCATCCATTAAAACAACTGTTGCGAGCTGGTCTCCCAAATCTAAAGCCTTTTCCAAACTCTCAGAAATACGACCGCGGTCTTCTTTCGCAATTGAAATGCGGTCTACTACCACATCAATGCTGTGCTTTTTTTGTTTATCCAAGTTTTGGCGCTGCGCTTCATCAATATCCATAATAGTTCCGTCCACGCGAACGCGAGCAAAACCAGATTTTTTAATCTGCTCGAATACAAGTCTATGTTCTCCCTTTTGATCGCGAATAAATGGAGCAAGTAGCATAACTCGAGATCCTTCAGGCATGCCCAGCAAAGTATCCACCATTGCTTGCAAAGTTTGCCCTTCAACACGCTGACCGCAAGTTGGACAATGAGGAATACCAATTCGTGCGTAAAGCAAACGAAGGTAGTCATAAATTTCAGTTACTGTTCCTACAGTAGAGCGAGGGTTATGCGATGCAGATTTCTGGTCAATAGAAATAGCCGGAGATAATCCTTCAATTTTATCTACATCAGGCTTATCCATTAAGCCGATGAATTGTCGTGCATACGCAGAAAGTGATTCAACATAGCGCCGTTGTCCCTCTGCGTAAATAGTATCAAACGCCAAAGACGACTTCCCGCTTCCAGAAAGTCCTGTAATAGTAATAAGCTTGCGACGAGGTAAATCCAAGTCAACATTTTTCAAATTGTGCTGGCGAGCGCCACGAATAACAATTTTATCGCTATCATCTGACTTTGCAGATGATTTTGTAGTTTTAGATGTTGGTTTCTTTGGCATAAAATTTTGATAAACAATAGATAAAATTCAACTTTATTAACCCTAGCAGAAAACTAGCTAAAAAACAAGAGCCTAAGCAAAAGCTTAGGCTCTATCAAAATTCATTTTTTGATCAATCTCATTACCTTGTTTTTATATTCCACACTAACCCCTTTATAACCTTTTAACTGCCAAATATATTCATCGGCAAGGTCTTGAGGAAAATCTGAAAAAACTAAAATGCAAGGTTGTTTTGAATTTACAATTCTTTTGATGTTATAGTCTATCTCCCATCTTCTGTACGGACTACGATACCATATAAAGAGTCTCCACAACACAAACAACAAAAGAATTACAAGCAAAAATACCAAGCTCCATAAAATATATAACATGTGCTTACCGCCCTGCAGAAGAGCTGTTCTTCAGCCATTTATATAAACATAAAGCAACCATCACAATTAATCCGAGAGGTAAAATAATGCCAACCAAATTGACCTCTGCATATAAATGCACCTAAAGCGCAAATTAAAAATGCCACGCCTATACTCTTAAGATTATCAGTGCTCATAGAACCCTCCTTCGAAATTGAATTTAAAGTGTATATAATATAGATATGCTTAAAGACAAAGTCAAGGATATACCACATAAGCCAGGCGTCTACAAATACATCGGCAAAGATGGCGAAGTTTTGTACGTTGGTAAAGCAAAAGATTTGCGCAATCGAGTTGGGCAGTATTTTGGTACTGGCGACACTCGCGTGCAACTCCCCTATCTCTTGGCCGAAGCTGTAGACATTGAATATATTGTAGTTAATTCTGAACTAGAAAGCTTGTTTTTGGAAAACACGCTCATCAAAGAGCACATGCCTCCATATAACATCAAGCTGAGGGATGACAAGAACTATGCGTTTATTAAAATTGATTACAATACAGAAATTCCCCAGTTAACATACGCGCGTAAAATAGAAGATAAAGTTAATGGGATTTTAGATAAAAAAAGTAAATATTTTGGGCCTTACTCATCTACAGCTAAAATTCGCAAAACTTTAGATTTCGTTCGGCGAATCTTTCCGTATTGTGCAAATAAAGAAGTCGGCAAGCGCCCTTGCTTCTATTACTATTTACACCGATGTCCAGGAGTTTGTATTGGAACAATTTCTTTAAAAGAATACGAGCAACAATTAGAACGAATTGCGTTATTTTTATCAGGTCGCACTTCAGAAATTAATAAACAGCTTGTAAAAGAAATGAAAAGCGCTGCTAAATGGAAACATTTTGAAACAGCAGCAAGATTACGTGACCAACTAAAAGCTATTGAAGTTTTAGAAGAACGCCAAGTTATGATGTTTTCTCAGAGAGTCTCGTGGGACTTTGTGTCAGTTTTTTGCGATGCAATTTCTGCCAGCGTAAATGTATTTAAAGTTCGCGAAGGTAAATTAATAGACAAAGAGAATTTTGTTTACGACAATATTCTTGGAATTACTGAAGAAAACCGCGGAAGTGAAATTCTGCAAACCTTCATGGAAATGTATTACGCCCAAACAACAGACTTACCAAAAGAAATTTTTACTCAGTACGATTTATTGAATTTGAATCTTATTAAAGTCTTGTTAAAATCTCGTAATGTAAAAAGTACGATCAAACTCAATGTTCCGACTCGAGGACAAAAACTAAATCTAATTAAATTGGGAATAACGAACGCAGAAGAACATCTGCGCAAATGGCAACGAAGTCAGGCGTCTAACTTAGATCTAGTGAAAGAAACTTTAGAATCTTTGAAAGATATTTTAAATTTGCCTAAACTGCCCCGCCGAATTGAAGGTTATGATATTAGCAACACCCAAGGAACTAATCCTGTGGGAAGCATGGTGGTTACAAAAGACGGACAAGCAGCAAAAAGCGAATATAGAAAATTCAAAATCACCAGCAAGCAAACTCCTGACGACTTTACCATGATGCGCGAAATGCTAACTCGCCGACTTGCTCGCCTAAACCCTGAAAATGAAAACGATAAATGGCCGACGCCTGATCTTATAGTAATAGATGGTGGCAAGGGACAGCTTGGAGTTGTAGTTGAAGTTTTAGAAAAAGCTGGTTTAGCTTCTGGCAAAAATGCTATTCCAATAATTGGGCTTGCTAAAAGAATTGAAGAAATCTTCCTCCCGAATAACTCAAAGCCAATTATACTAAGTCACGACAACCCCTCACTACAACTCTTGCAAAGACTGCGTGACGAAGCACATCGATTTGGAATTACTTTCCACAGATCACTAAGAAGCAAGCAAGCAACTAAATCTGCACTCGATACAATTCCTGGAATTGGCCCTAAAACCAAAAAGCTTCTCAAACAAAAAATCGGTACTGTTGATAAAATCAAACAAACACCGATTGATGAGCTGTCTAAATTGATTGGTCCAGCAAAGGCAAAAATTGTTTTAGAACATCTAAAGAATCATTAGAGAACTGAAATTCAAGTAAATTTATGGAATCAGATTTTGCCGCGAGAAGCATGGCTTCATATAAACTATGCTGTTGGTTATATAGCAAGTTCATAAAGTTACATTCTAATTCATCTAGAAGTCTCTCAACCTCATACTTCGAATCCAAAACATTCTCGCATCTTTCAACAAAACCCAAATAAGAAAAAGCAGGCATTCTATAAAACTCCAACACAGATTTGGAATCACTAAGATCTCTTATCAGAATCCAACCGAAATACAACTCTTCATTGCTTGTATTGCTACTTGCGATGAGTCCTCTCTTTTGTTGGCTATTCTCTGGGACCAACAACGTAAATGATTCGCCCATAACATACCTCCAGTATTGATTTTTACAATTATATCATAGGCGCTGCGCCTACACGCTTACCTCTTGAAAAATTAGTCAGGATAGTCTATACTTGGTCTACCGTTGCAGTTTTTACGGTAATATCCAAAGGAGGTTATTTGAATGAAAAAGTTAGTATTCAGTCTAACTCTCATTATCTCGATGGCATTTATGTTTGTCATAATGCCCAGAGGTCCGAATACAGAAGTTAGTTCTTCAATCGAAAACATGACGATATTGCAAAAGCAAACCGTCGCACAAAGTTTTCTGGTAACAAACTCGGAAACTCCGCCAATGATAATACCGGCACGAAACATCGCGTATCGCATTAACGCACCGCCGGCAGCACTAACGTCGTCGAATTTGTTAAATCCAAAAACATCGACCGTTGTTGACATAAAAAGAGAGGTGACCACAGAGCAAGCCTATGCTCGCTACACCTGACTGAAAAGTAATTTGATTTTCTATTCCAAAGTTCCTGGCTTCAAAACCGCAGGTCTCAAGAACCTGTAAAGGAGCGCTTTGCAATCGAATAAAAGAAAAACTATACCGCCTTTACTGAGAGTAAGGCGGTATAGT
>CAZGCV010000018.1:0-12630 GCA_964524735.1 uncultured Candidatus Saccharibacteria bacterium
CGGAACAGACAGTTAAAGAAGGTGCTGAGGCTAATAAAAAATATGGTGCATACAATGCTGCTCTTGTTGCTGTTGAGCCTTCTAGCGGTAAAATTTTAGCTATGGCTGGTGGTAAAGATTATTTTGGTAGTCCAGAACCACAAGGATGTCGCGTTGGTGTGAATTGTAAATTTGAACCAAATGTAAATGTTGCGACTTCTGAAAGACAGCCGGGTAGTAGCTTTAAACCTTACATGTATTTAACTGCGTTTAAACCTGAGCATGGATTAACACCAATGTCTAAAGTTTTGGATGTGCCAACTTCTTTCGGAATGTCCGGAGGTCGTCCGTATGTTCCTCGTAACTATGACGGAAGCTCTCATGGTTTAATTACAATTCGCAAAGCGCTTGCTGGAAGTTTGAATGTTCCGGCTGTGCGTACTCTTGCGACAATAGGTGTTGACGGAGTAGTAAAAACAGCACATGATTTAGGAATTTCTTCTCCTTTAAAGAATTGCGGGTTGTCTTTGGTGTTGGGTGGTTGCGAAGTTCAGTTGGTTGACCACGTGGGGGCGATGTCTGTAATCGCAAATGGTGGTAAAGGTACTGGCGCAACTCCATTTAATAGAATAGAAGATAAAAATGGTAATGTTTTAGAAGAGTACCATGAACCAACAGAACAAACTGTAAACCCAGAAGCTGTTTATGAGCTAATTAGTATTATGACTGATGATCAAGCTCGACAGTATGTATTCGGTTCAAAGAGTCCGCTTACTTTACCAGATCGTGTTGTTGCAGCAAAAACTGGCACAACTCAGAACTGGAAAGATGGCTGGACTTTAGGATTTACTCCGCAGTTGGCAGTTGGTGTATGGACGGGAAATAATGATAGTAGTTTAATGCGTGCTGGTGCTGATGGTGTTTTTGTTGCTGCTCCTATTTGGCAGAAGTTTATGATTGCTGCTCATGCTGGGCAGCCAGCAATGGATTTCCCAGTGCCAAGCGGAATTGTGCAGATTGCTTATGATCCTGGAAGTAATAGACCAGCAACTAGAATTGGCCCAAATACTCGAATGGAACCTTTCCCTTGGTATGCTTTGCCGAATGAAGCACAAGTATCTGCCGCACCAAGAACTTTGAATAGGAATTTATTGACTCCAGTAACTGAGTCTGAATCGCAAACTCCTCTCACTCAACCGTCCAACTTACCTCAGCAAACTCCGCCTGCACCGCAATCTCCTAATCCAGCTCAGACTTCGGTTGCTCCTGAACCGCCTCCGTATGTACCGAACGATTTTCAGTATCCTGATTATGGAGGTTTGCCAAACGACTACCCAACTGAACCTCAGGCAAATATACCTACACGAAGACCTGTAACTGTTAATTAGTATTTAAAAAAAACTCCGCCGTAGTATGGCGGAGTTTTTATATTATTCTTTCTCAGGTGCGTCTTTGAATTGTTCTGGAATTGAATTCATTTCTTGCTGAACAAGATTGAGTTCATTTGTTAGTTCCTGAATCATAGCGATTTTATCATTTTTTTCTTCGACTGATAATTTAGTGCTCAATTCAGAAAGAACCTGCTTCAAATCAGAAATTTTTTCTTTCAAGCCTATTTCTTGACCGTATAATTCAGTTAATCGTTTAACCAGTTGTTCATTTTCTGATTTATTTCCATCAGGCGAACCATGGGTGTTTAATCCTTCTTCTGGTTTCGCAATCGCTGATAAACCGGTTTCTGGATTTGGAATCGGTGGAGGTGTATTCGATTTGAATTCTTGTTCAGGGATGCCGAATCTTCTTTCCATAAGCTAAAGGATTAATTAGTTACTACGACGGAATAGGTAAGCAGCTACTGGGACAGCTATAATCGTAACAGCAAGACACCAAGCCACTGCTAACCAGCCATGGTCACCCATAGGAGTTCCTACCATTAATGAGCGCATTGCTTCGATTACATGAGTAATGGGTTGGTTTTCTGCAAAGATGCGCAATACTTTTGGCATACCTTCAGTTGGTACGAATGCAGAACTGGCAAAAGTAAGAGGGAATACGATTAAGAAACTCATCCATTGAACTGCTTCCACGCTTTTTGCAATAAGAGCAAGGATTGCGGAGAGCCAAGATATTGCAAAAGTAAAGACAAGCAATATTCCAATAATCATCAGCCATTCTAATGGTGATGCATCAGGACGGAAACCTACAAGCAAACCAACTAGAATCATTATAGTAGAAGAAACTAAGTTGCGTGCCAAATCTGCAACAACATGACCAGTCATTACACCAGCACTAAAGGTAGGTAAAGACTTTAAGCGTTCAATGATCCCTTTTTGTAAATCACTTGCAACGCTGAAAGCAGTCATTGTGCCGCCAAATGCAGCCATTTGGATTAAGATACCAGCCACAAGAAAGTTTACATAGCTCGTTGAACCCGTTGCGATTGCACCGCCGAATACGTACCGGAACAATAACAAAAACATGATTGGTTGAACAATCATTCCTAGCAGCTGATCCATATTTTTGAATATATGTTTTAAGCTGCGGCTTGTTAGTACCCATGAATCAGCAAATATCCAATATAATTTGGAATGCTGCTGCGGGCGATAGGTGTTTGTATTAGGCATGTTTTACTCCTTCTTCGGATTCTTCATTATCTTCACTCACAGAATGTCCTGTTAATTGCAAAAACACATCATCTAAAGTTGGTTTATGCAAAGAGAAACTCTCAAGTTTAATTCCAGCATTTTGCATTTGATCTAGAACGCGTTTCGTATCTTCAACGCTGTTTTCGATAGAAATGCTAATTGTTCTATTTTCTTCGTCATCTTTTTCGTTTAAACCTGTGATTGCATCGGCAGCAGCTTTAAAATCACTAGATTCATGAATGATAATTTCTAGTCTTTCTTGGCCGACTTTAGCCTTTAGTTCATCCGCTGTTCCTTCGGCAATAACTGTTCCGTTATCTATTACAGCAACTCGATCTGCAAGTTTGTCGGCTTCTTCTAAGTATTGAGTTGTTAGCAGAATGGTTGTTCCCTCTGCTTTTAATTTTTGAATTACATCCCACATTGCCAAACGGCTACGTGGATCCAACCCGGTTGTTGGTTCATCTAGAAACACAATTGGGGGAGTAGCAACAAGACTTGCTGCCAAATCTAAACGACGGCGCATACCGCCGGAGTAGGTTTTTGCTGACCGATCTGCAGCATCTGTTAAATCAAACTGTTCAAGAAGTTCTTGAGCACGTTTTTTGCTATCAGTTTTGCTTAAATGATAGAGCCGTCCAAACATTTCAATGTTTTCACGACCAGTCAGCAAGTCATCGACTGCAGCATATTGACCAGTCAGT
Source organism: uncultured Candidatus Saccharibacteria bacterium (assembly GCA_964524735.1). Lineage (GTDB taxonomy): Bacteria > Patescibacteriota > Doudnabacteria > UBA920 > UBA920 > UBA920. Next base: position 3,329 of record CAZGCV010000018.1, read on the forward strand.
CCAATAGTAGAGCGAATATCATCTGCATTTTTATTTGCATCAAATCCGTTTACTAGAACAGTTCCTGAGTCAGGTTTAAGTAGGGTACTTAAAATTCGCACTGTAGTTGTCTTGCCGGCTCCGTTTGGGCCAAGCAGGGCAAGCATAGTGCCTTTTTCAACCTTTAAATTGATGCCTTTTAAAACATCAACATTTTTAAAGGATTTCTTTAAATCTGTTATTTGTATAGCGTTTTCCATAGGGGTTTAGTATATCAGAATGTTGGGTACAGGCGAATGATTTTGTCATCGCCTGCTTTTTTGGCTCCGCGTCCGTCGGTGTTATTTGTAACTATGTACAAATGACCGTCTGGACCTACTGTTACGGTGCGAAGCCTGCCATATTTTTGGCGTAGGTAAGTACTTAGCGGTTGCGCTTCGTTGCCTTCAAGCTGGGATATGTATAGAGATTGTCCTCGCAATCCAGTGAAGAATAAATGTCCATTAGCAAAAGCTATTCCACTTGGAGCCCAAGTTTCATCTTCTCCAGAGTTATATATTGGAGGAATCATGTTTGAAGCAGTTTGAATTCCTTGAACTTTAGGCCATCCGTAGTTACCGCCTTTAATAATTTTGTTTAGTTCATCATTTCCTGTTTGTGTTCCAGAAGGTCCATGTTCGGTTGACCAAAGATTTCCATTGCTGTCCCATGCAATACCTTGTGAGTTGCGGTGTCCATAAGAGTAAACCGCATTTTTGAATGGGTTGTCTTTCGGTATAGTACCATCATCATTTACACGCAAGATTTTACCAGCCAAACTTTTTGTATCCTGAGCATTGTCTGGTTTACCTGCATCACCAGTTGTAATGTAAAGTTTTCCATCTGGTCCAAAAGCAATGCGTCCGCCGTCGTGATTGTTTGATCCTGGAATATTTTCAATAATGCTTTTGCGATCTGTTAATTGATTGTTGGAAAACTTGTAACGTTCAACACGGTTAGTTAATTCATTACCTGAAGTCGTGGTTGAGTACAGATACAAAAAGCTGTTGCTTTCGAAATCCGGGTGCAAAGCCATGCCTAGTAATCCGCCTTCGCCTTTATGAGTAACACCAGAAACAGGGATGATTTCATTAGTGGTAATATGTTTTAAATTACCGTTTCTTTCCGTCACAAGCATACTTTCATCTGGCAAGAAAACAACTTCCCAAGGGATGTTTAAATTTTCTGCAACAACTTTTTCAGGCTCTCCATTTGGATATTCACGAATCGGAATATCTCCTTTGAATTTAGCTTCTGGCAGGGAAGAGTCTTTTGGCTGGAATACATATTCCATAACTCTATCGCGTTTAACATATCCAACTATCGCAATAGCTGCTAATAGTACCGCTGCTCCTAAAATTATTTTTTTACTAGTCATAAAATTGTTAGTTATTGTTATTCTGAGGTTTTTCTAATCATTGGTTTGTATCCGCGACGTTTATATACTGAATCTTTTGGATCAAAAATAGATGATTTCATTTTTTCTCCCAATAGGAATTTAGATATTTTCATTCCGCCGTATATTGAAGGCATTAATCCAACGCCGTTACATCCTAAATTGTAGTACAGAATTGGATTGCGCGGTTCAGGACCAATTAAACGAATTCCATTTGGTGTAAATCCCATTAGTCCGTGCCATAGAAATTGATATTGAATTTTTGTATCCATTTCGTGAGCATAAGTATTTTGCAGAAAATCATCAATTTCTTTCAAAGCCTCTTTCGGGTAAGAATGATCCAGTTTGTAATTATTTGTATTATCCATTAGCGTTTCGGGGCCGCCAATAGAAATTAAACTTTTGTGGCTATTGCTTTTACTCTCAAACGGACGGCGAGTTAAGTAAAAATATGGTGCCTCTGAATATATATCTGAAGTATGCACAACATCTTTTGCAAGATAGCCAATTTCGGTTGGTGGTTTTCCAGGATCTTCTGTATAGCCAGCCATGTATCCGACTATGCCTTTTATCATGTGGTGGAATTTGCTGTTTATTCCTTTCCCAAGCGGATTGACGATGTTTATATTTTCAAAACCATTTGTACAAAGAATAACTTTATTTGAAGTAATTTTCTTCGTTTTGGAAATATCTAAAATCGCATGATCTTCTTTTAATACAAGTCTTCTTACTTTAGTGTTTTCAGCTAAAGTGAATCTGTCTTCGTATGTTTTGAGTAAGTGGGTAATTAGTTCTTCACAAAACGCAGCGCTGTTCATACAGCCTTTGCGTTCACAAAGTACTGCAAAATATTCTTTGTCGGTTGTCTGGGTTAGGTCAATAATTTCTTCATGCGATTTGAGTTTATAATATTTTTGATATTTTTCTGGAATTTCATTCAGTTTTGCATAGTTTTCTGCTACGAAAATATCTAGTGGTGCTAGCCCTGCTTCTTCTCTTAAGAGATTATTATGAAGATGGATTATAAGTTCGTCAAAAGTAGCGCAAGCAGCATAGCCAATAAATTGCCACATTGGAGTTTGCATGTTGGCATCTTTGCGCATATCCTCCAGTAAGTCCCAAGCTGAATCAACTGCCTTTTGGCCTTCAGCTGCCATTTGCATACCGAATTCATCAACTATGCTAGAAAAGGAACGTTCAAAATAAGTTGCCAAAAAACCGCCGTTATGTCCGGTTGCTCCATGAGCAATTTTGTCGGCTTCTATTAATGTTATTTTGAAGTTTGTGTTTTTAAGCGCATAGTAAGCTGTAGCAACGCCTGCTATACCACCGCCAATAATTGCAATTTCGGTGTGGTGGTCGTTATCTATTTCAGCAAGTGGTCGAGTTCGTTCTAACTGATGCAGCCAGGGTGAATTGTTAGGTATCATTTCGCGAAATACATAGTGCCTGCATCTTTGTTTAAGTTAAGACGCAGTTCATTGCCAGATATTACATAAGAAGCTGTTTGTCTTAAATCTTGAGAATATTGTCCTTCAGGTGAGCCTTCGCAAAATCGAAGAGTAGAGATGAAATCGCTAAAAGTTAGTACTTCACCGTTCATGCTGTAATTTCCTCCAAGTCCATTACAGTCAGTTGTACTGCTTACAGTTTTGTCATCTTTTAAAGTTAAAACAAACTTATTGCCAGCAGGAGCTTTGAGTTCGGCTTTATTAGGATAAGTCGTACGTACCCATGACCATTTTGTGCCAATCAGATTATTTCCTGATTGATTAGCTGGGGCGGTGGAGTTGTTTGATGTATTTGCAGGAGAAACCATAATTTCTACATTTGCATTTGGATTGCCTCTGGTAATGACAGGAATATTTACAGTGCTAATCCAAGTAAGTTTTTCTTCTACGGTAATTCTTGCTGAAACGGCGTAAGAGTTTTGTTCAACAATTTTGGATGAATCATAGTTTAGAGTGTAGGGGATAGGAACACTTTGCCCTGTTGTAACAATTTTTTGTTCAGCAAGGATTTCTGCAGGAGCATCGGCTCTGGAAATATCGCGCAATTGAACTTCGATTAAGCTCCCTTCTGGGAGCGCAATGCGCTGCATGTAAGTAACGTTGCCTGTAATAACGCCTTGGTGGGTTTGTTCGGAGGTTGAACTGGTGCCATTGTTTTTGCTTGTGTAAGCGTATAGTCCGGCTGCAATAATTATAAGAGCTGTAATAGCTATAAAAATGTATTTTTGTTTCATGATTTTATTAAAATTTCAGAGGTTTATTTAAATTTATTATAGCATTTATTGAGTTTTAAATAAAAAACCTCACTTTTGGTGAGGTTAAGAAAGGTTATGCATGATTTCCGAGACTCTATCTTTGGAAATTCCATTTTCTTTGAGAAGTTGTTCGTTTACCAGTGCAAACGCTTCCACTGCTTGGTTAATTACCATGGGTATTCCGTCTAAAGTCAGAAAGCCCAAGGCTTTTGCTTCTGAAATTGTGGCGGTGTCTGCATTCCTAAGCATTACATCAGAAATAATTAAATCTGCTGGAGCGGAAGAAAGGATTTCCTTAGCTGCCTCAGAATTGATTTTTATAATTTCCTCAGTAATTGGCAGAGTTATTGGACCTAACGCATTAAGTTTGTCCAAAGGGGAATTAGGGTCATCAATAATACTCACCACAGCTTGAACTGATTGAATATACTTAGAAATTAACTCTCTAGGTCCACCCACAGCGATTTTTGAGTGAAAATAGTCATTAATTCTATCAGCTAAGGCTATAGCTTTGGATTCTGTGCGGTTTAATATTATTAACGCTGCACCTCTTTCTGCTAATGCGAATGCAATAGCATTTGTTGTTCCGCCAGCACCTAATAACATCACAGTGCTGTTTTTAATTTCTTTTCCTTGTGCGGAAAATAATTGTTCTAAGCTATCTGCATAACCGTGCCCGTCTGTATTGTAACCAATTAGTTTGCCGTCTTTTTTAACAACAACATTAATTGCTCCCATTTGCTTTGCAATTGGATCAACTTCGTCTAAGAGGTCAAGAACTTGATCTTTAAACCCTACACCAACATCTCCGCCTATGTATCGTTCATCATTTTTAAGTCCTAGAAAAATTTCTTTCGCATTATCTGGATTGCCAAATGTGCGAATGTTTTTTCTTTCTAAGCCTAAAGCAGTATAAGTTAGATTCCAAAGCCTTGGAGTTTGGGCTGGATAGTCTTTATTTGCAATGCCTAGTGCAAAATCATTCATTTCTAAATTAGTTGGATTTGCAGTAGCATTTGTCCCAACTTGAATAGTTCCGTTTGTTTCTAGAATATCTAATGGATTCATTGTTTTCTCCTAAGTGTATTTCCAGTGTAACACAGTTACGATGTCTTCATCGTTAAAGTTTCCGTTGTAAATTGATTCCAGATGCGACTTTACGAATTCAATGTTAGTAGAATCTGGCGAACAGTTTACAAGGTCTTGCTGGTTAAGATTTTTAATAAACTTAACTTGAATGTCGACTATTTTGATTTCACAACTGAAATCCAAAAAAGTCGGTAGTAATCCAGCAGCTTCATCTCCAGGTGTATCTATGATTCTGACTTTTGCTATTTCAAATATTGAAACTCCTTTAGGATTTCCTATTCTTCTATCGCCAGGTCTAACTGCGGCTAGTAGGGTTCGTTTTTCGATTAAGTCATGATATAGACTTCGAAACCATAATTCATACATCTTTCCTGATTGCATAATTTTCCTCCAATTTTATATGTAATGGAGTATTATAGCAGTATTTTGGGTTTATTTCAATGGCTTGGTGTAGTGAAATGATTCTGTCTGTAACATGGCTTTGCTAAAATTTTCAGGGAATCCCTTAAAAGGGTCGTTTTCATTTATTTGCGAAGCATGTAGTTTTAAAGCTTTGAGCTTTATTTTGCTATTAATTTGCACAGAAATATTGCCTTCACACAAAATAAACTCTTCCTGGTAATGGTTTTTGTTTGCCCGACGGGTTTTCAGCCATTCGCATGCAGTTCCTCGTATTTGTTCTGGGATTGCAAAAATAGCCAAAGGTAAACTATACTGTTTTGCTAAATTTGCAGCAACTTTACTCATTGCAATGTGGTCGTTGTGCCCAGTAATTCCATCTGGTCCAAAACTCATTAGCAAATCAGGTTGTAGTTTTTCGATAGCAGGGGATATGCGTTTGAGAATTTCTGCTTCGTATTTTGAAACTTGTCCATCTGGGAAGTCTAGAGTTTCAAGGCTGTCTATATTTAGCAGCTCGCTGACTTGTTTAAGTTCATTAAGTCGAAGTTTGCCAAGTTCTTTTTCTGAAAGAGGTTTTTTAAGATGCGATCCGCCTTTTTCTCCCAAAGTAGCACAGATTAGAAATGTTTTACCGCTGGCTCTATGATTTTCGTGAATCGTTCCGGCTGCTAAAAAACTTTCATCATCCGGATGTGCGGTTAGAATTAAAATTTTCTTACCAAGAATTTCTTGGTCATCAAATCCTTTGCCCCACTGCCATCTAGGAGTTTGCCCGGTTTTGTAGGCAAGAGCTATAAATGCGATGGAAATTATAAAAGCTGGAATGTAAAAATTAATTACAAACTCTTGAACTGATGATTCAGTATTTAACTGAACTGAGGCAAGAGCTATGATGGCTGCTATATAAATAGCAGTTGTAAGCCATCCTTGCCAGGTTGCAGGGTACCATCCCCAGCCGTATATTTTTCTTTTAAACCAGTATTTTTGCATTCTATATTTACTCTTTCGCTGAAGTATTAATCATCCAACCAATGCCGAATTTATCTGTGAAAGATCCGTAATAGTCGTCCCAAAACATTTCTTGCATAGGCATTTCGATTTTGCCGTTTTCGGATAAAGCTGTAAATAGTCTGTCAGCATCTGCGCGGGTATCAGGTTCAAGAGTTAAATAAACGTTGTTCCCTTGGATGTATTTTTGTCCCATCCATTCGCAAGTGTCCGCACCCATAATAACGTGTCCGCCTAAAGTTTTTAAGCCAACATTCATAATTAAGTTTTTGTCAGCTTCTGGAATTTGAGGTTGTCCTTCTTCTGTTGGTGCTTCGCCGTATCTGCTGAATCCATCGAGTTCGAATTCACCACCGAATATTGATTTGTAAAAGTTGAATGCTTCTTCGCAGTTTCGATCAAAGTTTAAATATGTACTTACTGATGCCATATGTTTTAATGTTAATTATTAATAAAATTATAACAAAAAAATCGCCTCTTCGGCGATTATTGTTGGCTGGGGTACCAGGATTCGAACCTGGGAATGGCGAGACCAAAACCCGCTGCCTTACCACTTGGCTATACCCCAAAATCTTCATTATTATAGTAGAAAAGCGTACGTTTATCAAGGGTTGTGCGCCTATGATATAATTCATCTACATATCATACGAATTATGGGCGAATACAACTCATACAATCCAAAACGATCCTCAGCTTGGAATTATGGGGGCTTCAAGTGGAAGCTGAGCCGTTCAAAAATTGAACTGTTTACTCAGTGTCCACGCTGCTTCTATATAGACAACAAACTTGGCACTAAGCGACCATCAATGCCATCTTTTTTGATTAACACCGCAGTCGACACTCAGTTAAAAAATGAATTTGATGCATATCGCCGTGAAGGAAAAGCGCATCCATTCCAGGAAGAATTTAAAATAGATGCAAAGCCTGCTCCACACGACAAATTAAATACTTGGCGCGAAAACTTTGAAGGCGTTATTTATTTTGATCCGCAAACTCAAATGACAATCTCAGGCGCGATTGACGATCTTTGGATTAATTCAGCAGGGGAGTATATAGTAGTAGATTATAAAGCTACTGCGAAAGATGCACCTGTAACAGAGTTGGATAATGGTTGGCACAACGCTTACCGAAAACAAATGGAGATCTATCAATGGTTGCTCCGTAAAAATGGTTTAAAAGTTTCCGATACCGGATACTTTGTGTATTGTACTGGGCGGGCGAATGAACAAACTTTTGATAAGAAAATTGAATTTGATGTTCATGTTATTCCATACACTGGAGATGATAGCTGGGTTGAAGGAGTCATACTACAGATTAAGGCATGTTTAGAAAGTAATGAAATTCCTGCATCAGGACCATCTTGTGAATATTGTTTGTGGTTTAATGCTCGATCAGATTTACAAGCTCCAGCACAAAAGTCTTTTGAAAAATCTGAATCAAAAACTAAATTTGCTGAACCAAAACCAAAACGAACCACTGGAAAGATTGCGACCAAAAATTCCAGTCAACCAACCTTATTGTAATTTCATATTTCCTTGATTTTTTCTTAAAAACTGCTATAGTAAGAGGACTATGGGATTATTCGATAAAATCAAAGACATCAATGAGATGCGCAAGCAGGCTAAACAAATTGAGCTTATGCTTGGACAAGAAGAAGTAACAGGGAAGTCACCTGGTGAAAAGATTAAGATTACTATTGATGGTAATCATAAAGTTAAAAGTGTAGAAGTTGCAGACAGTATTGTTGGAGACCGCGGCGAAATTGCACGTAACATTCGCGAAGCTTTCGAAGATGTTAACAACAAACATAAGAAAATGTTGCAATCAAAGTTCGGTAGCATGATGGGCTAGGGAAGTATTGCCCAAAATTATTAAGATAAATAAAAGAGCGGCTAGAGAATAAATTCTCTGCCGCTTTTTTGCTTTCGATTTAATTTGCACTCGATTTCAGTGCATGAACATTTTTTTGCCGATCACGTATTCAGGGTTGTGGCTTGTCTCCGCTTGCCACACTTCTCTGTATATAGTGAGAACCCACCCTATTCCAAAAAAGAATAAACAGCTAAATGCGTTTAGCCAGCCGTTGTTTAGGTTGTGACCAGAAGACAATAACATGAAAGTTATTGCTTCAGCGGTCATGTATGTTAAGCATCCGAATAAGCCCGACCATGTGTAAATACTGATCCGATTGGTTATCTCAGGCATATAGCCTAACCACCAGCCGGTCAATGCCGAGATGATGACTGCAAATGCAGTATTTACTTTTATTTCAGTAGGGTATCCATAAATTTCTGAACGATAAAGTTCAGTGTATGTTATGACGTTCATAAATGCCCCGCCAATCAAGAAAAATACTAAAGACAAAAAAATCTTCATATTAAAATCCTCCAATTTTTTGATATTTACGACTGGTTTTAAAGTTGCTTCAAAGCCGTCATATTAAACAAATTATACCATAACTAATAAAAAATGTCAAGACCACATTAAAATAGCCAAAATAAGCTAAATATTGTATAATTAATCGGTTATAATGGAATTTATGGCAATAAAAACACCTAAAAATAAGATTAAAACTGGAAAAAGAGTTTTAATGGCATTATCAGGCGGAATTGATTCCGCTGTTTCAGCGTGGAAATTAATCCAAGAAGGTTATGAGGTTGAAGCGGCGTTCATGAAGAACTGGTCATCTACTAAAGGGTTGAAGTACGATGAATGTCCTTGGTTGCAGGACCGCCAAGATGCGTTGCGCGTGGCGGCATTTTTAGGCATACCTATGCATACCGTTGATTTTGAAAAACAGTACGAGAAGAATGTTTTAAATTATTTTTTCCAAGAGTACAAAGCAGGGCGAACACCAAATCCAGATGTAATGTGCAACAAAGAAATCAAATTTAAATTGCTGTATAACTGGGCTATGGAAAATGGTTTTGATTACATGGCTACTGGTCATTACGCTCAAATTGCTGAACAAAAAGCGACACGCAGCAAAAATGTGCCTGTGGATAACTTTATGAAAAATGAAAAAATAGTAGGGAAGAGGTCTAATTCTAAAAAACCTGCTCATATGGCTATGGCTGTCACAAAGCACAAAGCTACAGCTGGACCTGAGTCTATTTTTACTTT
>CAZGCV010000018.1:12640-18870 GCA_964524735.1 uncultured Candidatus Saccharibacteria bacterium
TTATATACAATATCCTCACTCCCCAACTCCCCAATCTCCTTTTCCCTATCGGTTCAATGAAAAAATCCGTAGTAAAAGATTTGGCGAAGAAGATTAGTTTGCCGAATGCATCAAAAAAAGAAAGTATGGGTTTGTGTTTTGTGGGTAAAATCCGCCTTAAGGAATTTTTGGATCAGAAAGTTAAAACTAAACCAGGTGCAATAGTAACACCTGAAGGCAAGAAGATTGGCGAGCATTTAGGGCTGGCAACATATACCATTGGTCAGCGCCAAGGTGTTCGTGTTGGCGCAGATGGTCCTTGGTTTGTGGTAAGTAAAGATTTAAAAAAGAATGAACTTGTTGTTACAAACAATCCTCACGACAAATTGCTGGAAACTCAAAAGGTAGAAATTCATTCTGTAAACTGGATTACTCCTCCGCAAAAGTTTCCTTGCAAACTAAAGGCTCGTTACAGGCATCAAGGTGAATTGCAAAATATTGTTATTGAGCCAGCGAAGGTTAAAGGTCATTTTGTGGTGACGTTTAGTAAACCTCAACTAGCTGTGGCAAGTGGACAAAGTTTAGTTATGTACGATGGAAAAATTTGCGTAGGCGGCGGGGTAATAGTATAAGCTTTTAAAGCATGGTATCATCTATTTAATATGAGATTTTCACAAACACTAAAATTTTTATTAAGATTTTTAAGTCAACCGCGCAACTACTCTATAACTGCTGGTTGTATTCTGTTTGCTATTGGTGTTCTGGGGTTTGCATTTAGATCTGACGGATCTTTGCCGGATTTGTATTTAGGCGGGGCATTGGTGTTAGGGTTCTGGGGAATTGTTAGCGGACTTTGGGATGGAGGCGGTAAGTATGCTGGCAGACGCTCCACAGACCGTAATATATAGATAGCGAAAATAAAACCGTTACTGGAAAGTAACGGTTTTTAATATAGTTTGAAATTCGTTTACGTAATTGGTATTGAAGCTTGAGTCGAAAGTATAATAGTACTCCCCTGACTTCATTCCAACTAAAGTTTCATTTACAATAGTTCCTGTAACATTGTCTCGCTGGTATGTTTGCTGATCCATTCCATCGATTCCGTAGTATCCGTCTTCGCTCACATAAATGTGAATGTCGTTAGCTGTGTTTGGAATGTTTAAGACTATGTCGTAGAAATCTTGAGTTAAAGCAGTTTGCACTGTCCATGTTGGAGGGTAGGAGAATGAAATTGGATATGCCTTGTCTTGATACTCTTTCCAATCTTCTGTATCTAAAGTAGGGATTGGTTTGGTGTGTGAGCCGACTTTGTTGGTGGCGCCATAATCAAACGCTAAGCGCTCATTGTAGTGAGATAAAGTTATAGCAATATATGTTAAAAGCAAGCTAATAATTAGTAGCCCCAAAAAAACTCTAGTATTGTGATTTAGATGCTTCATTGATTGTTGTTTTGTATTTGATTTTCAACTTGTTCGCGAATGAAATCTTTATTTTCTAAAGTTGTTTCAAACATTTGTTTTAAATCTGCTTGGGTTCCGCAGTAGTAAAGGTTTTTAGTCAGGTTTACGCAATAACCAGGATTTTTTTGAACATAGGAATATTTTGGCAAAAACCAAAACAGTCCCAAGATAGCCGCAGCAATTGCAACATATATAAGAAGCTTAGCAATTTTGAACATTTTTGTTTCTCTATAATTGACCTTAGGCAGATCTTGAGCTTTTATTTATTATATCATATAATATGTTGGTTAAAGAAATAGTGGGGTATAGCCAAGTGGTAAGGCAAACGGTTCTGGTCCGTTCATTCCTAGGTTCGAATCCTAGTACCCCAGCCAATAGTACAAACTAGCATTTTTAGGTACTTCTGAGACTAACTGAAACTCAGTTTTGAAGCGATATGATTGAACTTTCTTGTCTGCAATAGCTATGTTCGAAAGTAAGATTTCTAGCAATTCTCTTTTCTTGTAATCATCTCCATTTAAATAAAGATCTTTTGCATAATGTGCCTGTAATAGGGCTTTTTTTGTTTGTTCGAAAGTAACTAAAGCATCTTTAATATTACCGTTTGATAAACTAAAAATTTCTTCTTCAGTTGATTTTATATTTGCCTCTAGAGCCTCAGATTTCGATTTATAGACCTCTTTAGTTATGACACCATCAGTTAGGTAGTCTAAGATTTTATTTAGCTTATTTTTCGAATCTAAAACTTCATTTTTTAAATGTTGAATTTTAGTTTTTACTAGATCAGTATTATTGATATACATTTCTTTAGCCGCTGAATAGCTAAGTTCGATCATTTCTGGATCTGTTTCTAATTCTCCTAATACGCTGGCAACCATCTCATCCAAAATATTACCTCGCACAAAGTTACTTTTTTGATCACAATTTTTCTTTCCATTGGTGCAGTGAAAGTATTTAATACCGCGCTGGACTTCTCCAGTAATTGAACACCCACAAAACGCACAAGACGCGAAGCCTCTAATAGGAAAAAAGTGTTTAGACTTTCTAACAACGCTTTTACCAGACAAGACAGTTTGCACGTCATCAAATAGCGCTCTAGAAATCAGTGGTTTATGGTTGCCAGCGTAAAGAACATCTTTGCGTTTTATTTGTCCGTAATAGAATGGGTTTCTGAGAACATGATCTATCATGGAACGAGTGTATTTTTTGCCTGAACCTGTTTTAATGCCGTGATCAAAAATGTAGTCAGCGATGCTTCTGGTATTGTAATTACCTGTTGCGTATAGATGAAAAGCTTCTGTAATAATTGGAGCTGTTTTTGCATCCATTACCACAGTGTGATTAGATGTATCATTTAGATAACCAATCGGAGCTCTTCCTGGCAGTCCACCGCTTTGTAATTTTGTTTCGTTGCCTCGTTTAACATTTTCAGATAAATCACGAGAGTACTGGGTAGCCATACCAAATTCAACAGTAGACATTAAGACATTATCTTTTGGAAAGTAGCTATTAAATGGTGTTCTGATTTCGCCAATAATTCCTTGTTGAAGTAACCAAGAAATTTGCCCTTGATCGATTGGGTTTCTAGCCAAGCGGTCTAATTTCCAAACAAGCAAAATACTACCTGCTTTTTTATTTAGATAAGAAATTAAATTTCCAAATTCTGGTCTTCCTGGCTTTTTTGCCGAAGCTTCTTCTCTAAAGATTTTTGATATTTTATATCCGCTTTTTTGGGCAAGCTCCGCCAAGACCTGTTCTTGAGAGGTAATGGATTGGACTTGTCGATCTTCGCTTTCTGAAGACTTTCTAAGATATGCAACGAATTCCATAATTCTTCTTTATTTTGGTTGAGCTGTGCTTTATTTAATAATAATTTAGTTATACCATCTAAATCCAAATTTTGTAACTTAAACCCATGAGGCAACTCGTATCTGAAGTATTCGACCTTTCCAATAAAGTCCGCATAAAAAGTATTTGTGTAAGGAGTAAATATCCATGATAGATTATCTAGAACTTTCTTTACATTTTGGACTGAACCCTCATCTCTAACGACTAAAGGTTTTTTTAAACCTGTACTTGTAAAATATTTTTTACGATTTCGCATTCTCTGATCTTCAAAGTTTTTGGTTATGTATTTAGCGAAATACTTAATTGCGCCTCTAACAGTTTTTATTGGCAATATTCTTCTTGATCCTAATGTCCAAATTTTAGCAAGCTCATCATAAACACGATCGATAAAGGGGAGATTGAATATTGCAATATGATAATGAATAGCTCCACGTTTTTGAAACTCTACAACAGACAAATATTTGATATCCCTGGTTTTTGTGTGAAATGCGAGTGTGTTTAGCCTTTGCATGAACTTTTTAAATTCATTATGTGCAAAATCTAAATCTTTCACGTTTTCTCTAAAAGTCAGAGTCAAAAACATAGTTTTATATTTATTTCCTTTAGGATTAGTCCAAGTACCAGAATTACATTCCATTATTCTTTTCAAGTTTTTCTTAGCGCGATACGAAATATCTTGATTAGTTGTTACAGTATTATCACTCTGAATTTCTTCTTCGTTTTCTTGATGGAACTTTTCTTTCTTTACTTTTGGTTCACCGTAAGTTATTGGATTAGCAAAACTGTAGATCTCTAGCACATTGTTAGAAATAGATAGTTTGTATTTTGTTTGCGGCATTAATCTGATTAAGTGTATAAATAATTAAATATAACTAGCGGGGTCTGCCCTGCGGGCATCAGTCCCCGCACAAACACCATCACTGCTCGCAATAGTAAAAAACGTCCCCCAAGATTTTAAGTATTGAGTTGCTTGTTCTTCACTGATTTCTATTCCCCGAGTGGCGAAATATGAAAGCATTTTGCTAATTAGTTTTGGACTAAATTCGGACATTAAAAAACCCTGCATTAATTACAGGGTTAGTTTAAAATAGGGGATGTGCCTAAATTTGATTAAGTTAGATATTCTAAAAATGCTTTATTTATGGTTAAACTGCCAGACTTTTCATTAGTAGCTATTAGAAATAGAGGAGCTGATTCTCCCAGAGTTTGAATGATTTTTGAATTGATTCTTTCGCAAATGTCTCTATATTTACGGCTTTTTTTCTCGTTAAATTGATACTCTGGTTCATTAAATAAAGGATATGATAATTCGGAATAGTTAAATGGTTTTGTCCAAGAATTTTTATCGTTAAATAAGTATTTTAGTAGCTTGTCTTCTGCTGTTGATCTTTTTTGTAGAACAATCTTAATTGGATTTCCTTTAATAAACAAAACGCCATTAACATATTCCAAATGCAGTACTTCTTCTATTAATTTAAAAGATTCTACTTGTTTGTTATCTATGCTTCTTAGTTTGCTAATTAAATATTTGTGTACTTTTGTTAGATATCTTTTAGTATCTTTCCTTATAAAATAATTGTTAGTTTGAATTTTATTGTTTAAAATCTCCCACAAGTCATATTCCATCCTAATTTGATAAGGTATCATATCTTCTTGCGGGGTTTTATTTTGATGCAGATTCCAAACCTCTAAAATGGTATTTAATTCATCAAAGTCTTCGGATATATTGGTAAGTAATTTATCACGTAAGATCCTGTGACCAGAATCGTATTCATAATCTGTTTTTGCTTTTGGTATTCGAGACCTAGTTATAGCCAAATCTTCATCTTCTTGAGCAATAAAACCTGCTAAAACATCAGACTTTTTTATGAATTGGACATAATTAACTAAACCTTTAACATATTCGCTATTTAAAGGCATGTAGATAATATTATTGAATAATTTATTCAGTTTTGGCTGTAGCTTTGACGACTCCATGATATTTGATTATACAGCTTAAATAAGCTATATTTCAACCGTAAGTTAAAACTAGCTAAAAATGACTGATATTATAAATTCGATCTCAATTTGGTTCAAAGAGAAAACAAGTAGCCCATTGTATGGTACCTATATAATTTTTTTGATCAGTTGGAACTGGAAATTCTTCTATACTCTATTTTTTCAGGATCAATCAGCTTTAGATTTACCTAAAATTGAATATCTACAAAAACATTTTATTGATAATCAAGGGTTAGTCGAGCATTGGTTATGGTTTCTAATTCCACCAATAATTCTTACATATTTAGCAATTTGGTGGATGCCATATGTAACTAATAGAGCGCACCTAATCCATGCTAAACATTATACAGACAGAAGGATTAACTACGAAACAGAGAGAGTCAGGTATGAAAAATACAAGAACGATGCTTTATCAACCGTAGCCAACTTAAAAGCAGAACAAAAAACTAGTATTGAAAAAATAGAAGACAATATGACCTCTGATGAAAAATGGGACCGAGAAATTGAAGCTTTAGACATAGATACTTTAATGGGGATTATGCCTAGACTGTCAGAAACAATATATGGAAATTATCACGGATATTATAGAGATGCTAGGTTAGCTCCAGAAATATTAGCCACTGCTCATTCTATGGACTTAGTTGAATTTTATGATAATAAAAATGCTATTGAGTTTACCGAAAAAGGTAAATACTTTTTTAAGTTTTACCAAAAGTTGATAAAAAAATAAAAGGAAATATGGAACTTAAAATGAAGTTAGAAATTTTAAATCCTTCTGTTTTTACAGAATCTAACCATATTTATGAGACAAATCGAAATCGAGTAGAAGAAATTTTAGCTAAAGATATTATTGATGAAAACGAAAGCTCAGATTTATTGTTATCTTTGCATATGGTGCTCGAAGTTGGTCTAACGACATTTTTGAGAAAGTTTTTTAAAAACGAA
>CAZGCV010000018.1:18880-20868 GCA_964524735.1 uncultured Candidatus Saccharibacteria bacterium
AAAACGAATATGGTTACGATATAGCAAATCAAGATAATCTAAGTAAGATTGATTACAAAACAAAATTATCTTTTTTTGCAGGATTTGTGCGTGGTAAAACTGGAAAAACAGTTGATGTTTTAAATATAGTTAATGATATTAATGATTTTTCTGCTGTTAGAAATATGATTATTCATGGTTATCCAGTTCAAGAATTATCTACTGTGCCGAAAGTCAATCAAAGTAAACTTAAAAAAAACCTTAACCCCATTTCTATCAAAAATCAAGTAGAAAAATACAATAAGATTGTAAATACAGTATTAGAAATGACAGATCATCTCTCATTTGATAATGGAGGAGCAATGGATAAATGCAAGGCTAAATTTTTGCGTACTTTTAATTCAAATTTATAGGGTTTGTTATAAACTTGTCCCATAACCCCAGCCAACTAGGGCTAGCCCTAAAGCCATATGGAACTAGGGCACACGAGTGCCGTAAGAAGATCGCCGAAGAGGCGGTTTTTTGTTATCATGCCTATATGAAAGACAAGTTACAAGTTGGAGCATTAAGGAAATATTATTATGAAAAATATGAAAATTTTCAATATCAATTAATGATAATTGCTGGGGGTACTTTAACCGTTTTTATTTCCCTTAACAAGGAAACCTATATTTTACCTTTATATAAATGGGGTTTTGCTTTGTTGGGATTCTCATTGATAACTGGGACTATTTCTATTCTAATGTTCCAGCTTTATATTGTTTTCATAGTTGAATATGATGCGCTGAAAAACGAACTACAAAAAAGCACTGAGGAATCTCATAAAATTGGGTTAAGTATTTTGAAAAAAATAGTGAGTAATGGTTATTTCGGTTCAATACAAATCGCTTTTGCCCTGCTACAATTACCGCTGTTTTTAATCGGGTTAATCTTAATTACTTTAGGACTTATTAAAATTTAAGTATATTTTTTTAGATGCCCTAGATTAATTGGCCAGACCTAGGTGCGTCAAACAACACCTTGGTAAGTATCTCAAAAATCCTTATTAAGATCATTAAAATATTGGTCCTTGATCGAGATTCACAGCCAACTCGGGCTAGCCCTAAATCCATAGGAAGATCGCCGAAGAGGCAATTTTTTGTTATTGTTAAGTTGGTTGATAATATTAATTTATGAACGAAGTTACCAGAACACAAAAGGTTTACAACGCGCTAGCAGCTTTATGGTCAAAAGGATCAACTAACTCTTTCTTTCATGAAAAGGAGTTTAGAATATTTGAAAGCAAACTGAAGAAAGGTGATAGAGTAGCAGACATTGGGTGTGCTAATGGTATTCATGTCCCATTGTTTTTGGGTATTGGAAGTAAGCTGAAGTATGAGGGTTTTGATTTCAGCAAATCAATGCTCAAAATCGCAACTTCAAGATATCCAAATATAAAATTCAACTATTTAAATGTAGTAGACCAAAAAACTTTTCCTAAGAAAAAGTACGATGCATTTTGGGCAAGCGCTGTTTTAATGCATGTCCCATTTACTGAATGGGATAATATGTTTGCGAACATTGAATCTATTATGAAGCCAAAATCCTACGGGTATATTACTATACCGGAACAAAAGCCTATCGCAAAATCTAATCGTGACCAAAGACATTTTACTTTAATGTCTCAAAAAAACTTCTCAAGTTATATTAAAAAACGAGGATGGAAAGTTTTGCGAACTGGGCCAACAATTGGAGCCAATGATATTCGATGGAATTGGTTTATAGTACAAATATCTTAAATTTTAGAACCACTTATCTGAGTGGTTTTATTTTTTATCTTACATTATTAAGCAAAAAATTTTTATATGTGTGATATAATATTTTTAATAAATAAAATATTAATTACAAAAATTAAAAATCAAAATTTTATGTTTAACACTGCAGTTGTTAAAAAGTTTGCTTATACGATCGGTTCGATCGCGCTTGCTTTAGCTTTAGTCTTTAATTTGTTCGCTCCTTTCTCTGGCATG
>CAZGCV010000019.1:0-4343 GCA_964524735.1 uncultured Candidatus Saccharibacteria bacterium
GATGTAATTTTTTCATGTTTAGGAACAACTCTTGATGCCACAGAATGTTTTCTGTCTAAGAATATCGGTACAATATTTGAATCTTCTGATTGCCATAGTTTTGCCAACGCCAAAAGAGGCATGATTGGTCCAGCTGTTTCCCCTCCTGCAAATATAACGAATTTATTTTTATTTTTGTTCATATGCTTGTTTGTAGACTTCCAAAGTTTTTTCTGCTGTTTGCTGCCAGTCAAACAACTGTACTCGCGCAACACTTTTTTGTTGCATTTGAGCGTGGAACTGAACATCGCTGGCAATAAGCTTCATTTGTTCTGCAATATCTTCTGGGTTTAAAGGATCAAAATATATTGCACCATTATCATAAACTTCATTAAACACTGATGTGTTTGCTGCCAAAACTGGAACTCCGTAACGCATCGCCTCTAGCCCTGGTAGTCCGAAACCTTCGTGAAGCGAAGCTGTTACAAAAGCATAAGCACCTTGATACAGCGCGGCTTGTTCATCATCTTCTATATAACCTGTAAAGACCAAACGGTTGCGATGAGAAATATCCAAAGCTTGTTGTTTTACTTCAGGATAATGCTGATCTACTTTTCCAGCCAAAACTAAGTCCATATCAAACTTGTATTTACTGAGGAATAAATCAAAAGCTTTCGTTAGCATCTGAATATTTTTCTTTCTTTCTAGAGTACCTACAAACAAGAAATAAGGTCGAGACAACAGATATCTTTCTTTGATTTTATTTAGCTCCGCAGGTTTTACGTCGTGACTAGCAGGAGCTTCATAAGTAACTGAAATTTTTTCTGGTGGAATATCTAAATACTTAATGATTTCGTTCTTTGCAGATTCAGTTACAGTAATAACCTGCTTGGCTTTATGAGCAGCTTTACTAATTATGTATTCATACGCATAGTACTTCCAAATTCTAGACTTTTTATGGCCGCTAATTTTATGATGAACCATATCATGAATAGTCACCACATAAGGTTTGTTATATAAAACTGGGACGTTAAAATTGGGAAAGTGCATTAAATCTAAATTTTGCTTTTTTAACTGTCCTGCAAAAATAAGTTGTTCAGACAAAGAGTAATGTCGATAATTTGCGGGAACTAATTTTGCGCCCAGCTTTTCCAACTTGTCTAAATCGGACTCAGTACTATTGAATTCATTATAAAAAACTATAAATTCATGATCGCCATTATTTTGGTTTAATATTGCTTGCAGCAACTCAAAACTATACCGGCCAATTCCCGCATTAATGCTCCCACCCATTCTAAAATCAAAACCGATTCTCATAGTTTTTTAGTTATAAAATCTGTTTAATAATTGCTGCGCATTTTTCCCAGGTGAAGTTTTTACTGCGCTGCAAACCACGAGCTATATATTGTTCCCGCAAAGTTTCATCATTATTTAAATTAGAAATCGCTTGTGCAATCTCATCAGTATTATATGGATTAACTAGCAAAGCGCTATCACCAGCAACCTCTGGAAGACTTGAAACATTTGATGTCACTACAGGAGTACCAACTGTCATTGCTTCTAAGACAGGCAACCCAAAACCCTCATACAAACTTGGCCAAGCAAAAACTCTAGCTAGCTTCATTATATAAGGCTTATCTGCTTCAGCCACGTATCCAATCATGTGAATATAACGACGCTTAGGACTTGTGGCGATTTGTTTTAAAATTGCTCGATACTTCCATCCAAGCTTACCAGCGATAACTAAATGTAAGGCTTTATCATCCACTTTTTCAAATGCTTCAATAAGTCTTGAAAGATTCTTACGCGGTTCTACTGTTCCGACAAACAAAACAAAATCTCCCGGCAAATTGTAACTATTACGAACATCACGCAGACGATCGATACTTAAGTTAGGACGAAAATTATCATGATCAACACCAAGTGGAGCAACTGTAATTTTATCTGTAGACACGCCCATTTTTTCAACTAAAGAAGTTTTTGTAAATTCAGAAACAGCTACAATTTTATTAGCACGTTTAATTAGTTTTGGAATTACCAAACGATGCCAAATTCGAGATTTCCAGCCATAGAACTCTGGCATTAACTGAGGTGAAGTATCGTGTACAGTCAAAACAAGTTTGCTCAATGGAGAAATTGCTATTGCATTCCAGTTTGGCATAAACAAAGTATTATACTCGCCTGTTAATTTTTCCAGCTTCGGATAACCCAGCAAGACCAAACACAAATTCAAAAACTTGTTTGGTATTCTAGTTTGAATGTATTCAGTATTTATAAAATGAAAGAAATCGAACTCTTTTGGCGCGAATCCATTATAAAAAAGTTTATACAAAGTTTTGCTGTCAGATTCAATTAAATTCTGCAAAACGTTTACAGTATAACTTTCTACGCCGCTAAATTCTGATGAATGCAAACTTCGTAAGTCAACAACTACTTTATTTTCCATCAGTATATTTTTTAATTAGTTCGGAAAGCTTACGCTGAAATTCTTTTTTACTAAACTTCATAGCATGAGCAATTAAATCTTCTTGCTTATAAGTTGCATGATCCCACTCTGTTAATGCATCGGTTAAAGATTTGGTATTAACTTCGTCGAGCAGTTTTCCAGTGACACCAGGAACAATGGTTTCCAAAGAACCACCTTTAGCTAAACCTAAAGTTGCTGTGCCGCATTTAGCCGCTTCAAGTGGCATCATTCCAAAGTCTTCTAACTGCGGATAAATAAATCCGCGTGCTCCACTATACTGATAGCGCAAAGAAATATCATCAACTTTTCCTAAGAAAATAATGTTTGACTTTGCAATTGAACGCAAATATTTTTCATAACGGCCTGTACCAATTACATGCAACGGCCATCCTAATTCATTAAACGCCAAAATAACCTTGTCATAATCTTTGTAAGGAGTAAGTCGACCGGCAATTAAAAAGTAATCTCCTTTTTCTCTAGTAGGCTGCCAAAATTCATCATTAATAAACGGATGAACAATTTCGCTGTCTCGTCCGTAATATTTCTTAATACGATTCTGAACTTCATGTGAATTAGCAATAAAATGATCTACCGTCTGAGCAGCTTTGTAATCCCAACCTTTAAGCCAGCGTAAGTAAATTTTTGCAATCGGTCGCAACAAAGGTGTAACCTCGCCAAGCGCGTATACATAATCACTCCAAACAAATCGTGTTGGAGTATGACAATAATCAATATGTATAGCGCCTGCTGGTTTATTCAAACCTTTTAGAAAAGCAGAGCTTGAGGTTAACAGAACATCGGCTTTTTCGAGTTTTAAAATTTTCAAAACAAACGGCACAAAACCAAGCAAGTGCTGCATATTCGGGTAAACGTTGTAAATTTTTTGCAGTGCAGTAGTTCGAACATCCCAGTTCTTAACACTGTCTTTTAATTTTTTATCTACAACCAAAGTGTAAACAGGTGCGTTTGGGTACAATTCATGCATACCTTCAAAAACGCGTTCTGCGCCGCCGAATTGTGTATATGAATCATGTCCTGTAATTACCTTCATCAAATTTAGTAATCTTCATTAGATCTTTTTGCAAACAAAAGCATGAAAAAAGATTTGATAATAATTTTAACATCCCAAACCAAACTCCAATTCTCAATATAGTATGTATCTAAACGAATCTCTTCATCAAATGGAAGATTAGGACGAGACATTTGAGCAATTTGCGTTAAACCAAAAATACCAGGCTTAATGCTAAATACTCGACCGTAACGCTGCCTATATTGTTCCACCTGCTCAGGCAAATGAGGGCGTGGACCAATCATACTCATGTCGCCAATTAGCACATTGAAAAATTGAGGCAGTTCATCTAATTTAGTACGACGTAAAAACTTCCCTACTTTTGTTACTCGAGGATCATTTTTGATTTTATGCAAAGGACCATTGCGATCTCCATCATTACTTTCATCAATTAACTTTTGTAACAATTCATCTGCTTCTTTATTACCAAAATGCTCACCAGTACTCAAATGACTGTACATTGTGCGAAACTTATAAAATGTAAACTCTTTTTTGTAACCGCTACGAGTATGTTTGTAAATGGCTGGACCAGGACTAGTAACTCTAATAGCAAAATAAATAGCAACGAACAGAGGTGACGCAATAACCAAACAAGCTACACTGGCAAGTGTATCAAAAGAACGCTTTGCTACTTTCCCCCAACCTTCTAAAGGAGTGTTCTTTAATTTAATAACAGGTATGCCTTTGAAATTATCTAGCTCAATAATATTACGTTGAACCTCAAACAAATTTGGAACAAAACTGAATTGCATTCCTTTGCGGCGCACAAACTCAAGAATTTTTAAATTCTGATCATTGAATTCACCATTTTGTCTAAAATTAATCGAT
>CAZGCV010000019.1:4353-15183 GCA_964524735.1 uncultured Candidatus Saccharibacteria bacterium
AATTCTGATCACTGGTTGCTTGTGCATTTGCCTGCATTACTTCATCGATATGTGATGCAACAGATAACTGCTCTAAACGATTTACAGTATCTTCGTTGTTAGTTATTTCAGCAACAACTTTATAGCCATGAGATTGATCTTGTAAAAACTTTTCAATTACCCCTGCCTCACTTCCACTACCATTAATAACAACCAAACGATGCAGTCCAAACCCTTTTTTAAAAAATGCCTCTTGCACTAGCTTTAAAATTATTCGTCCAAGCAAAACAAACAAAAGCCCCAAACCCCAAGCAGTTAAAATAATGAATCGAGAAGGAAAAATTGACTGATCAAAGAAAAACAAAACAATTGCAAACAGCATCACCAAAGACGCACCAACTACAATCCTATTGAATTCATAAACAAATCTTCTGGTACCTCGAAGTCTATACAAACCAAGTACTGCAAAAACAAACACTAAAATCGGGATAACTTTAACTAAAACCAACAGGAATTCATGTAGCTGCAGATCAAACATTACTGGACCAACATAAACCTCAGTATTTAGGCGCAAATAAAAAGAAAGTATGCCAGCAGCGGCTAGCATAAGTATATCGACGGGAATTGAAATTAAATTAAACCACAGTTCGGATCGTTTCATGAAAATTGGCGATTCACTAGATATTATACTATATTTTATACTTAACAGAAAGCTGAAATCTTGATAAAATTAGATTGATTTTACAATATTTATGAATAATTCTTTAAAATTCAATACTTGCGTGCTTTTTGGTGGGAACGGCTTTATTGGTAGTCATTTTGCCTCTTACCTACTAGAGCATAAAATGGCTGAGAAGATATATATTGCCGATTTGGAGATTATGAAGCCTGATATGTGGCCGAAAGCTTTGCAGCAGGAATTTGCTGCAGGCAGACTTACTTATGCTCAAATTGATGTTCGCAAACCAATCGACGAACAAGAGCACTCAAAACTATTACCGCAGAACGCAGATTTAATTGTAAATTTAGCAGCAGTTCACAGAGAACCTGGACACCAACCTAATGAATACTTTGAAACTAATATCCCAGGCGCTGAAAATATTAATAGCTGGGCAGAAAAAGTAAACTGCAATAGAATCTTATTCACAAGCAGCATTGCTGCATATGGCGCAAACGAAGACGGCAAACTTCAAAGCAAAAGTGAAGATTCTTTGCCTATGCCGCTAACTCCGTACGGAGTTTCCAAATTAACTGCAGAAAAAATACATCATAAGTGGCAAGCAAAAGACAGTGCCAACCGTAAACTTCTAATAGTTCGGCCTGGGGTTATTTTTGGAGCTACTGAAAGAGGAAATGTAACCCGAATGGTCAAAGCCTTGCTTGGACGTTATTTTTTCTATACAGGTAATCAAGAGGTGCGTAAAGCTGGTGGTTATGTTAAAGAGCTTTGCAATGCGATGGCTTTCATGCTTAATTGGCAAGATGAAAATAAAAAACCAGTCATGCTGTTTAATTTCACAATGAACCCTGCTCCTTCTGTTTCAGAATATGTTCACGGAATCACCAAGGTAGCTGGAGTGAAAAGGCATGTATTTAATATGCCATTTAAATTGATTTTACTAGGTTCGCATTTTATGAAATTCATCAGCAATTCAATTAATCCTACCAGAGTAAAGAAGTTGTTGCGTTATAACAACATTTCCCCGAAACGATTAGAAGAAGCTGGGTATAAATATGAATATACATTGGAAGAAGGTTTAGCTGATTGGCACAAAGAAAGACCCGAAGACTGGTAAACCCAGTCTTTTTTCTTTTCCACAAGTTCTAAATATTGACATTTTGCCTTAAATATGGTAATATTGTGGAGTTCTAAGCAAATCGAATGATCGCCCGAACGCATCCTTGTGAAGTGTTTGGGAGGAAAGTCCGAACACTCAGTTGATGGCATCATATGAGCTATTAACACTAGTAGCGGGTAACACCCGTCAAGAGTAATCTTAGAGATGCGAACAGTGACGCTGACGCAGAAATGCAACAGAGTCCCGACTGCGCAAGCAAGCGGGATTAACCGATATGGAAACTTATCGGGTGAAACGGCTAAATTCTTACTTGAGTGCAATGCCAAATTTGGTAGGCAGCACCGAGGCTGACAGCAATGTCAGTCCCAGATAGATGATCATTTAGAAACAGAATTCGGCTTACGAGTTTGCTTGGAATAATAAAAATACCGTTGAATATTCAACGGTATTTTTATTTTAGTAAACTATTTACCTAGTCTTCGCTCACGACGTTCAAATTCATCGAGCGCCTTTTTTAATTCTAGCTGTTTAAAGTCAGGCCAAAGCATATCTGTAAAATAGAACTGCGAATTCGCGGTTTGCCACATTAAGAATCCTGCTGACCAATGTGGCTCTCCCCCAGTACGAACAACTAAATCTACATCCGGTAGATCACCTGTCCAAAGGTGACCATGAAGGTCATCAGAACTCGCTTCAGATCCATTTTTAATTAAGCTGTTTACTGTACTAAGCATTTCGCGTTGACCATCGTAACCAAACAAGATTGTTAAATTTGAATCAGTAAATTCAGAAGTATCTTGTTCTAAATCTGTGACAACTTTTTCTAAATCAGAATCATTAATTATCTCTTTCCACTCACCTATTACCCGCAGTCGGATTTTACCTTTAATAAGTTTTTGTCTTAACTCAGGTTTACTGAGCTCTTGGCGCAATAAACTTACTAAAAATTTTACTTCTAAAGGAGTTCTCTTGGTAAGATTACCATAAGAGGCAGCCCAAAAAGTCATATACTTAATACCTAGACTATTTGCAGATTCAGCAATTTCCCAAAAACGCTTCACTCCTTCAGTGTGACCATCCCAGGGATTCAACAGACGAGCTTTCGCCCATCTTCTATTACCATCTGGAATAATTGCAATGTGATTTAAAATACTCATATATAAAATAAAATACCTCTGTTTAGGAGGTATTTTATTATACCAGTTTTTAGTTAAAAAGTAACTGGCGTTTTCTATAGATTATGAATGCAGCTGTTAGTAACCCAGCGAATACAAATGGAGCAAATTTATCTACACCTGTATTTGGAGCTACGAAATTTGTCTGAGCAGGAGCATAATTTGCATAAGACGTACCTGAATTGTAAGCAACAGCACGATCTACGCTTGAAGAGGTTGTACTGTAACCACGTGAGTCAAATCCAGAATCATTTCCACTTACTCCAGTCCAATCCCCAAATGGATTGTTATTACCATTACCGTTTGAGCCATACCAATCACCGAAAGGATTTGTAGTGGTTTGAGAGTTATCGCTACCATACCAATCCCCAAATGGATTAGTAGCTGCGTTGTTTTGCACTCCAGTCCAATCGCTAAAAGGATTATTAGGAGTAATAGCAGATGCAGAATTATTTCTAGCAGTATTTGCGCTAGCAGAATCCAAATTATTCACACCAGTCCATCCTTCAAAAGGATTGTTAGAAACTGCGCTAGCATTACTAGTTGAGTTTGCAGTAGCGGAACTGTTTGAATTATTTACACCAGTCCAATCGCTAAAAGGATTACCTGTAACTGCTGCGGTGTTAGAAGAAGTTGAAGAATTTCCAGATTGATACTGCGATACACACAAGTATGAATCATCGTAGTAGCCAACATTAAAACTTTCTGTATTGATAATGATCGCGTCAGTTGCTGCGCCAACTGCTGGAGCAGAAGCATATGCGCGTATTGCGTAACCAGTACTACCACATACATACATTTGATAAGTAATCAAAACTTTTCCTTTTGAAGGAATGTTAATGCGCAAACCATTTGAAGTAAGTCCTGACTGTCCAGTCTGACCATTTACGCGCAAAGTATTTTGAGAATAAACCATGCTACCACCTAATTCATCACGAATAATAGTATCAGCATTATGTTTGCTTGAAGTATTTCTTACTTCAATCATAACTTCAACTAAAGCACCAGAACGTACAGTGATTTTGTCATGGTATTTACTATTACCAACCTGACGGACTTCTTTACTGATTTTTATATCACCACTACTTTGAGCTCGTGTTGAATTAGGGTCAGAATAAGTAGAATTACCAAATTGACCTGAATTTGAACCAGTACCGATTCCAAAAGTACCCAAAATGTTGGTCCAATTAGCCTGAGCTTTAATAGGCATCACAAAAAGCCCCATATTCATGAGGAAAATCAATGAAATTACTAAAGTTTTGCGAGTTGATTCAAACATAGATAATGTATTAATAATGCATTGTAACACTTTTATGAAGTTTTGTCAAGAGTAGTTCTATGATATACTGCATTTATGAACGATAAAATAATCACTTTCGATGACGTGTTTCTGGAATGGATGAAAACCGAAATAGGACAGATAGAAGGCAGAAACCTATTGCCTGTAGCAAATGAAAAAGGGTTTTCAAGCGTTTCAGAGTGGAGATTGGCAACAGCTATAAGGCTAGGATTAGATAAGAAGCAGTGGCGAGAAGAAATTATAGAAAACCCTGCTGATATACTTCCCAATATTATTATTGGTCCGTATCAAGGATGGTCAAAGTTTTTTGATAATAAGCTTGATATAACTTTCAAGCAAGCATTAAGCAATAAAGACTTTTTTGACTGGTGTGCTAGTCACGATAGGATCGTACCGCTATCCAAGAGCTTCCCTACCACAGCAGCATTGGTAGTGCTAAGAAAATCAAATGGCGTACTCGTTCATATAGAAGGAGGACATAGAATGTGTGCTGTTGCTTATGCCGAAGCAATTAATAAACCAATTGATTTTGAGAATCATTCAAAATTGAGATTACTGGTTGCAGATTTTGAGTCTGATGATGAACAAATATTCTTGCAGTTTTTGCAAGACGGAACATCAAAACAATAATTTTGGTTTAAAAAACCGCTCTAGTTTTTTAGAGCGGTTTTTGTTTTGAATTTACAGTTTTATTTAAGCAACTTTTCCTCCACGGAAAGCTCTTACTATAGCTAATAACAGAACAGCTCCGCCGATTGCTACCAATAAACTGTACAGATTGAATCCAGAGACACCGCTTTGACCAAATGCGTTCATTATAAAACCACCGATCAATGCACCGACAACACCAACAATGATATTACCAACAGCTCCCTGCTGAGCATCTGTCTTCATAATCATTGATGCTATCCATCCGGCAATTGCACCGAAAATAATCCATAGAATAATTCCCATAAATATCCTTTGTTTAATTATTACACTTTAAGAATATTAAGAGATTATGAAAATTAAATGATTACGTTCTTAAAACTACAAACGCTGTGCAATAGTTGTTTCAGCAAATTGTTGTAGAATTTTCCAATTTTTCTCATTTCCCAGTTCAGTGAAAAACTTCTCACTAGTCCTGCTTTTCAAATGGTTATTGCCTAAATATAAAATCCCTCCTGGTTTCAACAGTCGTTCATAATGAGGAAGGAATTCATAGTGAATCTGATATCCATCAAAGACAATAAAATCGAATTGATCTATTAAATCTTCTAAATAGCCCTCGGCAGGTTGCCCAACTATTACCACCCTATCTCCTACACCATTTTGGCTAAAAAATTGTTCGGCAAATTCCACATGCTCTAAATCTTTTTCTACTGTTAGAATTTTTGCTTCTGGCAAAGCTAGTGCCATTAAAACAGTGCTATAACCAATACCAGTTCCAATTTCTAAAATGTTGACTGGCTTATGTTTCTGCAAAATTTCTATTAGTCTCTCACCTTCTTCATAAGGATAAGCGCTGCAACCATGTTCTTCGCGGTGATCAAGTGCCTGTTTAAATAATTCTGCGGTATTCATTTTACAATCTCAATTATCTTAATTTATTTAAAAGTACCGCCTAGATCTAGAATTAAATCTGAAAGATCATTAACTCTTTTTATGCTCTTTTCACTTAAAATTTCTTCTGATATAAGCTCGGCTCTTTCAACACCTTCTGAGAGTTTAGTTTTGCCGCCAGTTGCGATTTTAACAAAACTGGCACGTGCATCGTTTTTATCAGCTTCTTTTTTTACCAATCCTATTTTTTCCATAGGCAACAGCAAACGAGTAATACCAGATTGAGTTAAGCCAACTTTCTCAGCTAATTCAACGCGTCTCAATTTTCCGTCTTTAGTGTTATCTAAATGCCAAAGAATCATAAATTCACTTAAACTAATACCCCCGAGACCGCTATCAAATTTGCGGTTAATTTCAGATTGAATTTTTGTAAGATTCAAAAACAGCTTTACTGAATTGTTGATTTTCATATACTTGAATATTAATTGATATATCAAGTATATGTTAAGCTTTTTGATTTGTCAAGAAACTCTAAATAAATTAATCTACAGCGAATCTTATAATCCCTATAACCTGAATTAAAACAAATACGCCGTAAATTGCCAGTAATCCCCAACCCTCTTTTTTTGAAAGATGATTTTTTGTCTGTGAAAAATAGAATAAACTTCCTAAGCCTATAGTCATTAATGCTGCAGTATAAACAAACTCGCTTCGCTCAACTGTAAAGCCTCGGTTTAATAAAGCCAGCAACCCGAAAGCAAAAGTGTTTGCCACAGCTGAACCTAAATAATCACCAAGAGCAATATCAGCTTTCTTTTTAGCAATTGCCCTGGCTGCGATTACAATTTCTGGGATATTTGTCCCAACTGACAACACTAACAAACCAACAATAGAGCTTGGAACTCCAATATAATTGGACAGAAAAACAGTTTCTTGAATTAGATAATGCCCAGCAGCAAATACCATAATCCCGCCCAGAACAATTTTAAAAATATCTCTGCCAGAAGCACGGGTTTTGTTCAACATCTGTTCCTCTACTTCTTCAACAACTTTCTTGCTTTTTACATTACTTTTCTTAACATTGTAAGCCAGCACAGCATATGCCATGAGAAGCAAAATACCGTCTCGTGCCTTAATGTCGCCATCCATCAATAATAGTGCTGGCGCTAGCACCACCAACAATGCGATTAGCAGTTGATACTTACTAACAGATTTTTTAAAGCGAATTCCATTACCCACAACAGCAAGCAAAGGAACTAAAAATAAAAGAATTACAAATGAAGCACCAACCAAATTACCTGCAGACACTTGAGGATTTCCAGTAAGTGTTGAATTTACCATAATAGATATCTCACTTATGGAAGTCATAAAACCCAAAACAAAAAACGCAACAGTAAATCCTGTTCTGTTAAATCTTTTCGCAACTCTATCTACTGAATCAATTAAAAGACCAGTAAAAAACCAAATAACCCCAGAGGCAAGTAAAAATATAAAGATGTGAGCTAGAACTGTCATCTATTAGTTCGCCTGAGTTAAATGTAAATTATATTTGTAAGTTTCGCCTTTATGAAAGTAAAGCTGGATAATATTAGACTCATCTGGATAAAATTTATAGCCAATTCTTGAAAGAGGTCGAACATAGGCTTGAATGTACTCATCAGGAGTTACAATCAGAGCGATTTCCATTTCTAATTCGTTTTCGGCAACCAAATTTATTTCCAAGATTTCATCATTTTCTAAAATTGACTTAATCAATTTTACTTCTTCATCAAATTTTGTTGATCTCATACTAGTATGATAACAAAAAATCGCCTTTACCGCGATTTTAGAAGAAATCTTTGATCATGAGCAGCACGGCTCCAACAATTACGAATAGCGCTAAATATCCGAAAAAGTTTTCAAACTTAGTAGCCTTGTGTTCACCGACAACACTTTCTCTATTTGCCATTATTAATATTAAAACTAACAATAGCGGAGTTAGTATTCCTGCAAGAACTTGCGAGTAATATAATGATTTAATAGGATTCAATCCAATGATCCACATAGCTACGCCCGCCAACAGAGAACAAGTAATAATGAAGTAAAAGACTTTTGCTCGTTTTGGCTTATCACGCAAGCTTCCATGCTTCAAATGCATAAACTCCCCGACTGCATATGCTGTTGAGCCAGCTAAAACTGGGAGAGCAACTAGACCAGATCCGATAATACCTATTGCGAAAAAGAAACTTGCCCACTGCCCTGCAGCAGGTTCTAGAGCCCGGGCAGCATCCGCTGCAGTTTCTATTGCAATATTTTGCCCAAACAATGTTGCCCCTGCAGAAATCATAATAAATAAAGTGATGGTTTGCGAAAACACAAACCCTGGAGCATTAACCGCAACTTCATGATTCAATTCGTAATTTCTATCGCGCTTTGTTTTTTGCTCCTCTGTCTGCTGCCTTACGTGCCAGAAAAATAAATATGGTGTTAAAGTGGTTCCCAAAATCCCTATTGCTGAAATGAAATACCCTGGAGATAAATTCATTAAGGACGGAGTAAATATCCCCTTCACAACCCCTAACCAATCTGGCTTAGACAGGAAAGCTGCAAGTACATAAGCTAACAAAACTGGAATAGTAGCCAACAGTAAAAACCGTATTGTTTTAAACTTCAAGAAAACTAAAATATACCAAGCCAAAATAGTAACAGGAATAATCCAATATTTAAAAGGTATGCCGCTAATCAATTCAAAGGCTGCAGCTAACGCCAAAATATCTGCCCCAATTGTTGCAATATTAGATATAACCAAAAATACAACTGCGGTCACAACAACCCATCTAGGAAAGTTTTCCAAAAGCATTGCGGTTAACCCTTTTTTCTGAGCATTACCTAATCTTGCGCACATACTTTGCACAGCAATAGCCATAGGAGCTGCTAAAACCATTAACCATAATTGGCCAAAACCAAAAAGCGCACCAGACATCGAATACGTTGCAATACCAGCGGGATCGTTATCTGCTCCGCCGGTAATTATTCCTGGAACTATTCGCTTTAAATATTTCTTTTGTCTTTGTTTTAGTTTCATTAGCACAACACTAAAAGTAATCGAATTAACAATTTAGCTAGTTAAAATAATTTTAACAAAAAATCGCCGGAATGGCGATTTTATTTTTTATTAACATCTCTCCAATTATCGAATCTTTCTTTCAAACTAATCATTCTTCTTTTAACAGGTGCCTCATTTAGAATCTGGTCATATAATTTCGACAGTTGGTCTACAAGTTTGTCGGCGGTAAAATTTTGTGCAGTTTTGTAAGCCTCCAAAGACATTCTTTTCCTCATATCAGGGTCAGCCAGTATTTTCTTAGTGTATCTAATAACTTGGCTTTGATTTGAGACCAGAAAGCCATTTACCCCGTTTTTAATTATTTCAGACGCTACTCCTACTGAATAGACTATTGGGATGAGACCTTGTGACATTCCCTCAATCAGACTTAAGGAAAAACCTTCATACCTTGATGAAACAAAAAAAATTGATCCACTAAATTTATTTAACAATGTGGGGATCTGGTCCTTAATAATATTTGCATGCATAACGTGGTTAGGTAATCGCTCATTCAAATAGTTAGTTAACAGCTCGTTAGTTGTTATCGCAAAAGTATGTTTATCTAAATCAGGAAAATGAGAATACCAATCAAAAAGACGATCAACTCCTTTCAGCTTTAAATTAAAACTATCCGCACCTAATCTCCCTAAAAATACCAGGGAAATATTTTTAGATGGTTTCTTATAAGGTAACAAAAACCAATAATCTTCTATAGCATTATGAATTACTGATAGATGTGAATTTGATTTAACAAACTTTTTTAGTTCTTTAGCCACAACCATAGAAGTTGCAACCACCTTAGTTGACCTATTAGCGACATAGTGTTCGATTTCAGCTATATCCCTAAGAGGTCTCTTCGTTTTAAGATTCACCTCCTTTAACACACCATTTTTCTTAAGATCATACCAAAATTTTCTAGTACCCTCGTTCACTTTAAACGCCAAAGGTACTTTATCCAAAAAACCTTGTGTAGTAGACCCGAAATGAGACACCACTGGAATATCATAAGCTAAAAATGTTAGAGGTGTGTAAGTAGTACCTTGTATTAAATCACATTGCAAAATCTCTTTGCGATGCTCTAGTAATGAATGAAAAAATAAAATATTACTCAATCCCTTTAAATTCGCAGGAGTATCAATCAAATTAGTTGATGGGTAAAAATGCTTAACCATTACCCCTCTTTCCTTTAGCTTCAAACTGATTAAGTCATTGATATAATAAGCCCCTGTTCCAACCTTCTTTTCATTATGTATGAATGCGATTTTCATGAAATTTTGATTAACTTTCTTGGATCTAAAAAACCGTCGCTACTCCGACGACGGTCCTATCTCTTATTAACTTTTACAACTACCGCTCTTGTAGAAGGTCTTATTTTACGAGTTGGCCTAGCTGTGAATGAACCTCGTTTTGCCATGTCTAGAATATGTATCAGTTGCTCAGCTTTAGAAATAAAATGATCGCGTTCTAAGCCTTCTAAATCATCATTCTGATCATTGGGTTGTTTTACAACACCACTAAACTTTTTTAGATTATCCGACAAATCCAAGTACTCTGATTTACCATTAACTAAACCTAAAAGCATTGCGATAACCTCATCCTCTAAAGATCTGTACTCAACTAGTAATCTATTCATGTCAGAACTAGCAAAAGACTCTGGAAATTCATCCAAATGATATTTGCGTAATTCAGTATAAATTAATTCTTTTTGTATTGCTGACATATACCTAGTATACTCCTATACTCAGGATATAGATAGGGCTAATAGAAAAACAAAAACACCCACCTTTTGGTGAGTGATTTTGTGGCACGGGCTGTAGGAATCGAACCTACGCAAATGGTTTTGGAGACCATTGTACTACCATTATACGAAGCCCGCGGATTTGAACAGGCTCATGCAACCTTTTATATTATAGCAAACCCCGCTCTGGGGCGGGGCTGTCTACTTCTTGG
>CAZGCV010000019.1:15193-20033 GCA_964524735.1 uncultured Candidatus Saccharibacteria bacterium
GAGGAGTCTGCTTGCGGCAGTGCTTACAATATTTTTTAATTTCTAAACGCGCCTGAGTATTCTTTTTATTCTTAGTCGTTGCGTAGTTCAGATTGTGGCACTCTGTGCATTCCAAATCGATACGAGTATCTTGTGACATAAAAATCCTTAATTGATATTATGGAGCCGGCTGTCGGACTCGAACCGACGACCTACGGTTTACAAAACCGTTGCTCTACCGGATGAGCTAAGCCGGCAAGCTCCTAAAATTTACTTAAAAATAATATCATAATACCTTGAAAAAGTCCAGCACTTATAGTAAAATATAGAATATCTTAAAAACTTATCAAAAATACTATCTAAATCAATATCAAAGAGGAACATATACCTAAGGGGAACGCAGTTTTACCACCCTATAAACAGGGCGAGCTGCGCCCCTACCCCAGACATTTCCTATATATACAGGAGATGTCTTTTTTTAAAGAATTAAATTTAAAAACGCCTTTCGGCGTTTTAATTTTTTCGTGGTGGGCAGGACAGGATTCGAACCTGTGAAGGCGATGCCAGCTGATTTACAGTCAGCCCTCGTTGACCACTTGAGTACCTACCCAACATATTTTCATGGAGCCGTTGTGCGGAATCGAACCGCAGACCTTCTCCTTACCATGGAGATGCTCTACCTACTGAGCTACAACGGCACGGAAGAATAGAACTATGCACAACAACCTAAGTATTCTAAACTTATTTTCTATTTTTTTCAACCTCTACCGCAGAATTTGATTTTGTCTCTACTTCAAACCTTAAATCAGCATATTTCTGATTATTAGGATCCAACTCTAAAGCACTATCTAAAGCATTCAGAGCATCTTTCCATTTCTTCTGACCTTGATAGGTTAAAGACAAATTATAGAAGCGATTCGGATGACTTGGATCTAGTTTAATAGCTTGCAAGTAAGCAGTTTCTGATTTCTTGAATTCCTGATCATGCAAATAAGCCAATCCTTGTTTGGCAAAATAACTGCTATTTGTAGGAGCATGCTCCGCTAAATAGTCATAAACATTTGCCGCATCAGAATATTTACGAGCTTCAAGATAAAACTGGCCAAGCTGGTCATAAGCGTTCAAATCTTTTGGATGACGCTTAATTAAATTAATGTAATATCTTTCCCCTCTTGCAATTGGAGGCTTAACTTCTGCCTCATTATCTTTTTTCAAGATCTTCTTAAAGTTATAGTTAACTTTAGGAGCATGCTTTAATCCTTTTGCTTCAAGCATGAACTGCCAGATTTTATGCCAAACTACTTTTGCAGCAGCTTTAATACGCCAAGCTGTTTTAGCAGGCAAGCCTTTTTCAGCCAAAGCTTCTTTGGCCTGCCCGCTATCATCAGCTAATTTTTCCTCTTTATGCTCATCGACCGCTTGTGGCAATCTGCGCACTACCAAAATAAATACCGCTAGAATTGAAAGAATAAGTATTAAATTGGCAATGAGGTTATAAGGCATTTAGAGTTTAGTTTTTGCGTTTAATTTCCTAAATGGAAACGAGCGAAGCGACGAACCTGAACATTTTCACCCATTTTAGCAGTGCTTTCAGCAATCAAATCGCTAATCTTTTTACCGGAATCTTTTACAAAAGATTGTTCTAATAAACAAACTTCTTCAAAGTATTTATCAAGCTTACCTTGAACCATTTTTTCAATTAGATCATCAGGCTTGCCAGCAGACTGCTCTTTGTAAATTTCCATTTCCTTTTCTACTACTTCAGCAGGAACATCTTCACGGCTTACATATAGCGGATTAGCTGCAGCAACATGCAAAGCAAGTTCTTTAGCCAAATCTTTAAAATCATCTGTGCGGCCTACGAAATCAGTTTCACAGTTTAATTCTACCAAAGCACCAATGCGACCGCCAGCATGAATATAACTTTCTACAATACCTTCGTTCGCAACACGGTCAGCTTTCTTAGCAAGCTTGGCCATGCCTTTTTTACGAAGCAATTCCAATGCCTGGTCTTTATCGCCGCCAGCTTCATTTAAAGCATCTTTTACGTCGATAATTCCAGCACCAGTTATTTCACGCAATTCTTTAATTAAGTTGTTGTCAGACATAAATAATTTTGTTTAATAATATCTGCGCCTCTGCTGGACTAAGCCTGCTTTGGAGCTACTGCAGCAGGAGCTACAGATTTCTTTTCCTTCACTGCTTGCGCAATTGTAGTTGTGATCAAGTCAATTGCTGCTGTAGCATCGTCGTTACAAGGAATTGCGTAATCTACACCGTCAGGATTTGAGTTTGTATCTACAATCGCAATCACAGGAACATTCATTTTACGAGCTTCAGCAAGAGCAATATCATCGTAGTTAATATCTGCAATGAATACTGCCTGAGGAATGCGCTTCATATCTTTCATTCCAGAGAAAAGTTTTTCCAACTTTTCAATTTCACGTTCAACCATCAAACGTTCCTTTTTAGTATAACGTTGTTCAAGCTGACCATTAGCTTTTAGCTCCTGAAGTTTTTCCAGTTTGCGAACAGTTTTTTGAATAGTCTTAAAGTTAGTAAATGTACCACCTAACCAGCGAACGTTAATGAAAGGCATTCCAGCAACCTGTGCCTGCTTTTCAATAATGCTGCGAGCTTGACGCTTTGTTCCAATGAACAAAACTGTACCACCGCCTTGAGCAATATTACCAACAAATTCAACTGCTTTTGCTAAAGCTTTACGGGTCTTTTCCAAATCCAAAATATGGATATCGTTACGAACCGTATAAATATAAGGCTTCATTTTGGGATTCCAACGGGAAGTCTTATGCCCGAAATGAGCACCGCTTTGGAGCAACTCTAAAAGAGATATTTCTTTCATTGTTTACCCTTTCTCTTCTATTTCGCTGAGTCTTTACGTGGTGCCAGAGGCCCCCACAGACAGGGAAACGTGCGAAATATGTTTAATTAATTACTTCGACATTCTAACACCTCTTGACTAAAAATGCAAGTTTCCCTATAATTACTAGGAAATATTAAACCTGTCATGTATCAGTGGTATTTAACCACCCTAAGCATGATCCAAGAAAGGTTCCTATGAAAGACGGAATTCACCCAACTTATAACGCGGATATTACAGTTACTTGCTCATGTGGCAATAAATTCAAAACTGGTTCTACTGTAGAATCTATTGATACTGAAATCTGCAGCGCTTGCCACCCATTCTACACCGGCAAACAAAAACTTCTTGATACTCGCGGTAATGTTGAACGCTTTAAGAAGCGTCAAGAATTGGCTGCTAAAACTGCTTCTGAAAAGAAAGAAAAGAAGCCTCGTAAAACACGCGGAGCAGCTGCTTAAATTTTGCAACTTAAAAACCATCCGAAGAATTTTATTCCCGGATGGTTTTAGTTATTATCAACTTATTCTTTAGAATAAAGATGCGTGAACCAGCTTAATGCTGCGAATGAAAAGGAACAAATAGCCACACATACAAACGAAGTGATAAGTTTTACTGAATAGAATGAGAAGTCAAGTGTGTATCTGACAACCCGTACGAAAACCTCTGACCCTAATGATAAAGCTACTGTTCCAGCAATAATTGCCATTAGAGCAAACATTAGAGAAATTATAACCATTGCAATATTCATTGCAGTAGCCTCCTCAAAAATTTTCAGTTATAATAGTAAAATAGTTCAGAAAAGTCAATCAAACATATGAAACTAGGTTTCCAGAAAATTTTAGACGAATACAATGCACTGACAGAGCAAATGAGCTCTGGCGGTGATTTTGATATGGCTAAAGTTGGACGCCGCCAATCAGAACTTCTTCCAACTGTTGAAAAAATCCAAAGCCTTCAAAAGGCTGAAAATCAGATTAAAGAAAACACGCAGTTAATCGACAATGATGAGGAAGAAATCCGCAACATGGCTATCGAGGAAATCGAAATGCTAAAAACTAAGATCATTGAACTGACTGAAGCAATTGAAGTAGATCTTATTCCAAAGGATGAAAATGATGACAAGAACGTAATGATTGAAATGCGTGCTGGAGCAGGTGGAGATGAATCAACCTTGTTTGCAGCTGAAATTTTTAGAGCCTACGGCAAATACGCTGAAACTCAAGGATGGACTATTCACATTGACTCATCATCAAAGAGCGATGCTGGTGGCTTTAAAGAAGTTATTTTTGAAGTTAACGGACGCGGTAATTCACCGCAAGGACCTTACAGTAAATTTAAATATGAATCTGGTGTGCATCGTGTGCAACGCGTTCCTGAAACAGAAAAACAAGGCCGTGTACACACATCTACTATTACGATTGCAGTAATGCCCCAGCTTGAAGAAAAAGATTATGCCATTGCTGATAAAGATCTGAAAATCGAAGCAACAACATCACAGGGCGCTGGCGGACAGAGTGTTAACACAACTTATTCAGCAATTCGCGTAGTTCACATTCCTACAGGCATTGTTGCGCAGTGTCAGGATGAACGATCCCAGGCGCAAAACAAAGAAAAAGCTTTGGCCGTTATTCGCGCTCGCGTTGCAGCACATTACCGCGAGATTGAAGAAAAGAAAATTACTGACGCACGCCGCAGCCAAATTGGAACCGGAGACCGTAGCGAAAAAATCCGTACATACAACTTCCCTCAGGATCGTGTGACAGATCATCGCATAAACCAAAACTTTAACCAAATTAACCTTATTATGGAAGGCCAGCTTGAACAAATTATTTCTGCTCTAGAAAAAGCTGATTTAGAACTCCGCAAAGAAGCTATTCAAAACTAAGGTAAATTTCAAAATTGAAACTAAATGACAATTAGCGAAGCTTTAAAAAAATTTTCTAAAGTAGAATCAGAACTACTCCTTGCCCATGTGCT
>CAZGCV010000020.1:0-13788 GCA_964524735.1 uncultured Candidatus Saccharibacteria bacterium
CTTTGATGATGGCGGTGGTTTTGATGGAGAGATGTCTCCGCGTAAACAACTAGTTTCATCAGCGTTTGCTTTTGTCGCGAACTCAGTTTCTGGTGATGGCACTATAGATATTACAAATACTTCTACGAATCAAGTTTCTGTTAACTATGATGGTTCAAATAAACTTCAAGTCGGAGTTGCTAGTAACGGCTTAACTACTTTCACATCTACAGGCTCAGGTTCTGGTTACAATTTTGTAGGCGGTAATTTATCTGTAGGTTCTAATGATTTACAAAACTCTTGGCTGCGTATTGGTCAGAATGGTTCTAATCAGTCTGAAATACAAACTCTTAATGTTGGTGCTGGTTCAACAAACTTACATTTGAGTCTTGGTATTCAAGGTGGTGGTAATCCGACTGGTAGTTTGTTTGTGAAGCCGGTGAATGGTGGAGCGTTTCATGTTCAGGATCCTGGAACAGGAACTAATCGTTTTACAGTTTTGCAAACTGGTAATGTTGGTGTTGGTGATGATACTCCTGCTTCTTTGTTCACTGTTGGTAGCGGCGATCTTTTCCAAGTAAACTCTTCTGGAGCAATCGCAGCAGCAACAGGTGTCACTTCTTCTGGAACAATTACTTTGTCTGGCTTAGGTGGTAGCGGTACTCGTTGTTTGCAAGTTAATAACTCCGGTGTTCTTTCTGTTGCGGGCGCAGGATGTCTTGGTTCAATGACTCCATGGACAACAGACATAGATGCTGATGGTTATGATTTGCAGGATCTTTCCAATATTGAATTTAGAGACACTACTGGTGCACCAGCAGGAAGTGTGGTTGCAATCTTTAGAGACAATGCAGGAGATTTGAATATCAATTCTCTAACTGGCAAGACTACAAATATTCAAGTCAACGGTACAGATGAATACAATTTTTCTAGCACAGAATTAAATGTAAACAGCAATAACATCACAGGCGTAAGTGTTCTTACTATGGTTGGTGGTCAAGCTTCAGATATTACTACCCCTTCAAACACTACGGCAACAGCTTTGATTATGCAGCCTGGAACATCTTCCGGTGCTTCATCAAATGGTGCTGCCACAACAGTTAGAGGTGGTAATGGTTCTGGTACTACAACAGTAGTTGGAGGTGCGCTTGCTTTGCAAGGTGGTAATGCAACTGGTGGTAGCGGTACACGCACCGGCGGTGCTGTAAATATAGATGGCGGAACAGGCGCTACTGCAAATGGAGCAGTGAACATTGGTTCTACTGTTGCAAGTGCAATTAATATTGGCACAGTTGCAACTGCAAAAACTATTACGATTGGTTCAACAGCAGGGGATACAATTGCAATTGGTTCTGGTGCAACAACTGCAAAAACTATTACGATTGGTAGCGGTGCTGTTGCGAATACTATTACTATTGGTTCTGCGTCTGCAACCAATGTTTCTATTACAGACAATAACTGGTCAGTTACAACAGCAGGTGTTGCAACTTTTGTTGGAGTTAACTCAGGCTCTGGTTTAATTCAGGGTACTGGTGGTTTAACTTTGACTGGAACTACTTCAATCAACAACAACACAAACTCTGCTACAAACATTAATACTGGAACTTCAAATGCGCTAGTCACAATTGGCGGTGGTTCTGGTACTTTCTCTTTACAAACTTCTAATATAGATATTTCAAATACAGGTGCGATTACAAACGCAACTGGTTTTAACGGTTTAATAGTTACTGCGAATACTGGAGTAATTACAACTGGTACATGGAACGGTACATTAATTGGGGCGCAGTATGGCGGTACAGGTTTGAATACTTCTGCTTCAACTGGTATTCCAACAATTTCTTCTGGTACTTGGTCAGTAACTTCTTCTTTAGGTGTTGCTTTGGGTGGAACAGGTGCAACAACTTTAACTTCTAATGGCGTGCTCTATGGTAATGGAACTTCTGCTATTCAAGCAACTGCTCAAGGCGGTGCTAATACAGTGCTTGTAGCAAACGGCGGCGCTCCTAGTTTCTCTGCTGCAATTACAGTTGGTACAAGTGTAACTTCTCCTTCAATTGTTGGCTCAACTTCTGTTACAACTCCTTTATTAAATTCTTCTGGCGCTATTGCTATAACTCCAGCTGCTGGTTCTGGCTTGTCTGTTAATCTCTCAACTACAGGCGACTTTGCTGTGAATACTAATCAACTTTATGTAGATACAAGTGCCGGCAATGTTGGTATTGGAACAACAGCTCCTAGTCACGCGTTAGAAATTGTATCAGGAAGCCCTGGTTCTGGTATTAAGCTCCAAAATAATTTGGTAAACCTTAACGCTAAAACTTCGACTATTGTGCAGGGTCATTACAATAATTCAGAAGAGCCTATATCTTTAATTTCTGGATTAAGTCTTAGCTCTTTGTCTGCAGTATTAATAGGTGGGGGTAATAGTGGTCAGAATGCTGCAACTTATTTATCTTTTTATACTGCGGCAGACAATATAACTCAAGCTGGTACCGAAAGAATGAGAATTATTAGTAATGGCAACGTAGGTATAGGTGATACAACTCCAGCTTCACTATTTACTGTAGGTAATGGAGATCTTTTCCAAATAAACTCTTCAGGTGCAATTGCTACAGCAGCAGGAATAACTTCTTCTGGAACAATTACTTTTTCAGGACTAGGAACTAACTCTGCTGTATATACTAATGGATCATCTGAATTAACAACAACAGCTCCTACATCTGGAAGCTTAGGCTTCTGGAACAGAACAGGAACTATTCTTTCTCCAGCAACATCTGGTGATACTTTGAGTGTGCCTGGTGCAGGTGCAAACTCTGAACGTTTTGGTGCTGGTAGTTTGGCTGGAGGAAATTTGTCTATTGCAATTGGTAATGCAAACTCATCTGGTGCAGGTGATATTTCTATAGGTAATGCAGCAGGAGCCTCTGGTAATTACGGAGTTGCTGTGGGTTATAATGCAAAAACAACAGGAAGCCAAGGTATATCTATAGGTTTAAATACCACAGGAACCGGGATAGTTCTTGGTGGTTCTGCTTCTGGGGCTGGAATTTCTATTGGTATAAGTGCTTCTTCAACTCAGGGTTCTGGATTAGCTATAGGTCAATCATCTCAGGCTACTGGCGCAGCCTCTACAGCTTTGGGCTATTTAGCTGTATCCACACATGACTATTCTATCGCTTTGGGGCGAGCGACTACTACTGGACATAATCAATTTGTATCTGGTGCATCGGCTGGACCTATTAACAATGTTTATTTTGGCAAGGGTGTTGTAAACTCATCTCCAACAAGCTATACAATCAATGGAACCGGTGGTGATGGGACAAACATTGCTGGGGCTAGTATTGCTATTGCAGGTGGTAGAGGAACAGGAAACGCTGCTGGTGGAAATATTCTTTTCCAGACATCAAACCCTGGCTCATCTGGAACTACTTTGCAAACTTTGTCTACTAAAATGGATATTTCTGCAGCAGGTGATATAACTGCTTATGCTGATGGTCGCGGATTCTACGTTGGCGGCGGTTCTGGTTACATGATTAAGCCAATTGGTAGTGGGTTAGAAATTGGCGCACCGGGACATGGAATATTATTCACCCCTAATGGACAATCAGATTTTCGAGGAGTTTTACGATTTAGCGCTGACTATAGCGCTGGAATAAACTTCGCTGCTTCTGGTAATGATTGGACAACATTGCAACAAGTTGCGAACTATGTTGGTTTTTATAATAATCTTCCTGGCGCAACAATAATGATGCGCGGACATGCTAGTCAGTCTGCTAATTTATTCGAATTACAAAATAGCAGTGGAACTGCGCTTTCGTTGTTTAATAGTGCTGGCGCGTTGAAAACCTCCAATGGAAACCTGGGTGTTGCTCGTAGCGATCAAGGTACTGATGTAAACGCAGCTACCATGTTTGCATATATGGGTTATAACAGTAGTAACTATGTTTACTTTAGTGATGCAGTAGGTGGCGGGGGTAATAACTTATCTATTCAGGCGCCTTCTTTCCGATCATCGATACACGGCGCTACTGCTATCAACATGAATCAGCAAGACATTGAATATACTGCAGTTAATA
Source organism: uncultured Candidatus Saccharibacteria bacterium (assembly GCA_964524735.1). Lineage (GTDB taxonomy): Bacteria > Patescibacteriota > Doudnabacteria > UBA920 > UBA920 > UBA920. Next base: position 4,056 of record CAZGCV010000020.1, read on the forward strand.
TTAATGATGGCGCTAGTCAAGCGTTTCATGTTTTCGATGTTAATACAGCAACAGTGACTGGAGCTAATGCACGACTTTTGGCTGTAGAAAATAATGGCACAGAAGTATTTGGTATTAATAAAGATGGTGCTATTCAGTCAGACGTTTTAATTAGCGGCGGCACTCAATGTTTGCAAGCTAATGCATCTGGTTTTATTTCAGGAACTGGCTCAGCCTGTGGAGCAGGCGGTGGTGGAATGTCTATTGGTGGATCAATCACTTCTGCAACAACAGGTTCAGTTCTTTTTGCAGGAGCTGCTGGTGTTCTACAACAAGACAATGCTAACTTCTTCTGGGATGACACAAACAACAGACTCGGTATTGGAACTTCTTCTCCTATAGCGCCTTTGCATGTAACAGGTTCTGGAAATTTTGGAACCCATAGCTTGCTTGGAAATAACATTGCTACAGGTGCAATTTTCAATCCTACTTATGCAACAGATTTGAGCATGGGATCTGCTGGTTCGGTTTCTGAATTAGTGATGTCTAATTCAAGCTTGGCTAGTCCAGCTACATTTGCTGGTTCGGTGAATCATTTGAAAGTTACTGGTTCAGCAACTTTGCCATCAGGAACTAATTTGTTTGGAGCTCGTAATATTGTTAATCAAAATGGAACTGGTAGCATACCTTATGCTGTTGGATCTTCGAACTTTGTTAATCGAACTGCTGCTGGTTCAATTACTATTGCTGTTGGTGGTGAATTTGGATTCAATAACAGCATTGGGTCTGGATCAACTCCTGTGGCTGCTGGTATAGCCATTAATCGACCAGTCAGTACAGCAGGACATACAATAGGCAGTACTTTTGGTATGTATATATATGATCAAACAAATACAGCAGGTACACAAACAAATACCCCATACGGTATTTTCCAAGAGGCAGCAAGTAATAATAACTACTTTGCTGGTAATGTAGGTATTGGTGGTGCGAGTTCTCCGGGGGCCAAATTGCATGTAGCTACAAATACTACTTCTGGGGCAGGCACTATTTTTAATGTAACTCAAACACAACCTAATGCTACAGACACAGGAGATTCTGCTCTTAATCTCACGTACACCTTACAAGCAAGTAGTGGCACAAACCAAGCTGTTGTGAGAGGTTTGGGATTTAATGTTGTTAACCAGTTAACTGGTGGAGGAGCTTTGCAGTCAATGAGAGCTTTTAATCTAGCTTTAAATAGTTTGTCTGGCACTACAATAAACCAAGCTGATTATATTTATCTAGAACCTGGTACTTCTTCTGGTTCTGTAGGCGCGACTCGTGGCATTGCAATAACTAATTTATATGGCGACAGACGTGCTGGTATTTCTGTAACTGAACAGTCTGGCGGTAGTATAGCTAATATTAATTTGTTATTAGGTAGCTATTCTATTCCAGCAGGTGACTATAGTATTTACAGCGCTTCTGCTAAACAAAGCTACTTTGCTGGAAATGTTGGTATAGGCGATGCAACACCAGCTTCGCTATTTACTGTAGGTAGTGGAGATCTTTTCCAAGTAAATTCATCTGGTGCAATCGCTGCAGCAACAGGGATAACTTCTTCAGGAACAATTACTTTTTCTGGTCTTGGCGGTGGGGGAACACAGTGTGTTCAGGTAAATAATAGTGGTGTAATTTCTGGAACTGGCTCAGCCTGCGGAGCAGGCGGTGGTGGAATGTCTATTGGTGGATCCATAACTTCAGCGACAACAGGTTCTATTCTTTTTGCAGGAGCTGCTGGTGTATTACAACAAGACAATGCAAACTTCTTCTGGGATGATGCTAATGATCGTTTGGGTATTGGTACTGCTACTCCATCATCAAAGTTAGATGTTGTGCTTAACTCTACATCGACTGGTAGTATTTTTGGACAAAGCACTAATGTTTCTTGGAACCCTTCTGGTGCAGCAGGATTAGCAAACGCATCTCAATCTATTATGGCTACTACAGGTACTCAAAACGTAGCAGTAATAAATGGACATTACATTGAAGTGTCTAAAGGAAACAGTGGAGCTGGAAATGTTAATGGTTCAAATGTATACATTGATCAAAATGGAACATCAGGTTATGTGAGTAGCTATGCGTCATACCAAACATTGTCAGGTAATGTAACTACCTCAAATGGTTTATTTCACGCATTGGAAAACTATGGAACCATCAATGATTCTTTCGGTGCTTACATTGGTGATTATTCAAATAGCGGAACAATCACTAACAACTATGGAGTTGCTATTAGAGATTACAGCGTTGGTACTAACAACATAGGTATCGCTATAGGTGAAGCAACAGGTACAAAAAATACTAACTTATTAATTGGTACAACAACACAACCAAACGGTAGTTACTCTATATATAACTCATCTTCTGATGATAATTACTTCGCAGGAAGACTTGGTCTTGGTGTAACTACACCTTTATCTAAACTACATGTCGTAGGTTCAGTAACTACTAGTGGTTCAAATGCTGTTGCTGGAACACTTTCTGACTTAACGCTTACAAATAGTACAGCTTCAGGATTCCAGTTTGGAAACCGCATGCTTAACACTATTAATGGTGGTACAGCTGGAACTCATGTAGGACAGTTTATTCGCATGACAGATAGCACCTCACTTTCTACCGGACAAATTGTTCGTGGTCTTGAAATCCAAGCATACTCAGGTACAAACAATAATGGTATTAATACCGGTATTCAGACTTACGGCAAGACTTTTGGTATTAATGCAGTTACCACAGCTCAAGCTGGTGCAGTGAGTCAGCCAGCTGCTGTGTTTGCAGATTTGGATAATGGTTCTAATACAACAGTTGGAAATGCTATCCGTGCCTACACAGACAATGCTACTTCTGCGGACTTAGTTTCTTTCTATCAGGAAACCTCTTCATTTAGTGGTAACGGTTTGGTTATGAGCTTCGGAAACAATTCAGGCTCATTCTCAGGAAACTTCATTAGTTTAAATAGAGGCGGTACTCAATATGCGCACATTAATGCAAATGGTAATGCATTCTTCAGTTTGAGAAACTCAGGAACAGAAGCTGTGTGTCACGTTGGTAATGACGCAGTAAATGATGCAGAATTAACTTCTTGTGATAACACTCCAGTTGCAGATTACGCTGAAATGTATCCTGTTGATGCAGGTATTGATGTTTGGGAAATAGTATCTGTTGGTAGTGAAATGGTAAATACATACGATACTAATTCAAATGGCCTTATTGACTGGAATAAAGTAAAAGGACAAATCACTCGTCTTAAGAAATCAACAACTTCTTACCAGAAAAATATCATTGGTATTGTTTCAGACAACTACAACGATTTTTCTTCAACTGGTTACAATATCAAGCAGCAAGATAATCCAAAGTCAGTTGCTTTGAAAGGACGCGTTCCTGTTAAGGTGACAAATGAAAACGGCGTTATTAAGGCAGGGGATTACATTACTTCCTCAGCAACAATGCCTGGTTATGGTATGAAGGCGACTCGTAGTGGGCAAATTGTTGGACAAGCGCTTGCAGATTTTGGTAGCAGTACTGGAAATGAAACCGGACAAGTCATGGTGTTTGTACAAATTGGATTCCAATCAATTGGTAACACTATTGTGTTAGATGCTCCGACATCTCAAGGAATGAATATTCAGGGAGATGAAAGCGGTCTTGCTAACACAGCTTCTACATTTACAATTCAACAGCAAGCATCAGAAGATGAAGAAGTCACTGCAAATATTTTGCAATTGCAAACTGGTGATGCAAATCGTTTCATGGTTTCATCAACTGGAGCAACTTCAATTTTAAGCAACCTAAGTTGTGAAGCAGATAGTGCTGAATGTCCAAGTGTGTTAAAAGTAACTCAAGCTAATACTGAATTAATGAACATCGATGCTCGCGGTACTTTAACTCTTGCTGGAACAATAATTATAAAGGATGATACTTTTGCTGGTTCAGTTGCTACAGATGCGGATGGTTTGGCTGAAATTACTTTCAGCTACCACTTGGGTACTGGTAAGCCAGTTGTTCAGTTAACTGCTGAAGCACAAATTCCTGTCTTTGCTCAAATTCTTGAATTCAAACAAGACTCAAATGGAAACTACACGGGATTTGTTATGAAAACTTTTGACCTAATTTCTGGATCTGTTCAGGCTATTGTTCACTATAACGTAGTTGGTAAACAGTCTGGCTATATTACTCTTGGAGCTGTTGTTGATGAACCGCTTTACTCTGGGTTTAACTCAGGTGATGGAGGTGAGTACTTTGGCGGCGATGGAGTAGGTCTAATAATTGAGGGTGGGGAAGTAGTTGGAACTAACGGCTCTGAACAGGTCGGCGCAACTGGTGAAGATGAAGGAGAAGTTGCTGGAAATACAACTCCTTAGCTTTACAAATCTATTAAATTGTGATATAATTAATTCAGAAATGTTGAGTTTCTGAAACAAAAATCAAAATACAAATGAATAAGTCCGTTTTACGTTCAATAATTGCTTTAAAAAGCCGCAAAACAATGCTTTTTGTTGGCTTTTTCATGGTGTTCGGACTATTTTTTTATACTGGTCCACGTTTAGCTCAAGAAACTGATGGCTTTGTAAGTTCATTGCTTCCAAAAGCTAAACAAGCTGCAGCCGCAGCTTGTTCTACCACAGGAACTGGTACCAAGAACTGGAGCGATCCAACTACATGGACTAACTGTGGAGGTACTTACCCAGGAGCAGGTGGTAGTACTGTTGATACTGTGACGATAGCGAATGCTGCCATTACAGTAAACGTAAATGTCTCTGTCACAATTGCGTCCATGACTTTTACAGGAGGAACAAGTGCGAGTACTGTTTCATTAAATTCAGGAATAATTTTAAATGTTACCGGTACTACTGTGATTAATGCTCCAACTGCGAATAGTATTACTAAGCAAATCACAACTGGATCAGGTACTTACAATGCAGGAGGGTTAATTACTCTTGCTTCTGGAACAGGCGCAACTCGAATTTCAGGTTTGAGTGTTGATACGGGCGGTACTTTAGGCATAGGGGGCGGAATTACATTTACTGGTAGTGGCGAAGTTTTTACAGTTGCCTCTGGTGCAACTGTAAATATTAGCGGTGGTACTATTGGTTCTGGAGCGACCACTTTTACAGTTAATGCAGGATCAACTACAAATATAACCGGCAATGCTACTATGGGTCATGCTTCTTCATGGGGAGCTGTTAATATTAACAGTTCTACAACATGGACTTTAGGGGCAGTTGCAGTTACTATTAGTGGCGCGTTAAACATTAGTGGAAATTTAAGAACCAGCAGCGCTACTGGAGCCGTGACCTTTAATAATTCTGTTACAGTAAATAGCGGCGGTTCTTTGGATTTTAGCGGCTTCGCAAAAGTTACAAACTGGGGTGGATCCGGAAATATTGTTAATAATGGAACGTATTTTTGGACTGGTACTGGCGCAGCAACTTTTACAACTTCAACAGCTATTTCTGGGTCTAGTACAACATATTTTGGGTGTAACTTAACAGTTAACTCTGGAATTACTCTTACTAATAACGGTTATATTAGTGTGGGTTGTATTTTGGGGGGATCAGGAGCTCTGACACAAGGTGTTAACTCTGAACTGTATTTATATGGTACTGGCAGTGGAACAACAATTACTACATTAAATGCAACAGCTACAGGTAACGAAGTTTGGTACTCTCATCAAAGCACAGCGCAAACTTGTAAGGTAACGCAGTACTATCATTTATATATGTGGGGTGGCGCAGCCAAAACCTGTGCCCTTACTGCAAATGTGTTAGGTGATGTGTATTTAATGAAAGACGGATCTAGTAACGTTACTTGGACTTTATCATCAGCCTTTTCAATAAATGGAAATTTAAGTATTGGAGCTGGTACTGTTTTTACAACAGGTGGTTTTGCTCTTACTGTTAGCGGTACAACCTCTGTTAACGGAACTTTGACTTTTACGAATAATACAGGGGTAAAAAGTTTTGTTGGTCAAATTTCTGTAGGTGCTACTGGCAGTGTTACTGGTGCTAGTACCAATATTAATATTGGAACAGGTATTGATAACTCTGGTAGTGTGGCAGTAACTGGTACGGTTACTGTTAATACTTCAGGAGTTTCATTTTCAGGAGCAAACTTGATTACTCTAGGTGGTTTGACTGTAAATAGTCCTGGTACAGTAACTAATAATAATTCTTTAGATATCACTGGCACTTTTAATGGTAGCGGTTCATTTACTCAAGGGTCTGGGGCAAGTTTGGTTTTGGGCGGATCAACAACTAATGCAGCTGCAATTACAACTTTAGATGCAAGTACAAATATTAACTCTGTTAATTATGATGGCGGCAACCAGACTTGTAAAGCTATTACTTATTCAACTTTACAATTTACTGGTACTGGAACAAAAACTTGTGCCGTATCTATCATCACTGGAGATTTAACAGTAGGAGGTAGTGCTTCATATACAACAAGCGCTAACTTAATTATTTCAGGAAATCTGACAAACGATAATGGTACTACAATTAGCGTAAGCTCTTTTACTATTATTGTTGGTGGAAGTACTGTTATCGGAGGCACTTTAAATCATACTGGTGCCTCAGGCACAAAAACTTACAATGGTAGTGTTACTTTAAATAACGGAGCAGTTTGGAACAACTCCGGCAATGCAAACATAACCTTAAAAGGTTCTTTGACTCTTAATAGCTCATCAACTTTCTCTTCTGGCAACGGAATTTACACATACCATACAGAAAACAATGGTATTACTATTACAGATAACAATGTTGCAAAAGCAAGTTTGGGTAATGTTCATGTTCAAATGGGGGAGAATGTCGGAAATATTGTTTTAGCTGGAAGCGATTTACTATTTGGTTCATTAACTATTCCAGAATCCGCAATTTTTAGTGCTAACGGTGAGCATATGATTTCAATTTTGGGTAGTGGTAGCGCTTTTGTTGTAAATGGCACATTCGTACCTTCTGCTGGTACTGTTGTGCTAATGGGTAATTCTGTTACAGTCCCCGCAACTACTTATAATAATTTATATTTTAGTGGTTCAGGTACTTTTGTGATGCCAAATTCACAAATCACTATTAATGGACATTTTATTGTAAATTCTGGTACCTCAGTAAATAAAGGTTCTGGAACAGTAGTTTTTTCTGGGAATAAGTTCCAGGCTATTATGGATAATAATACGACCGCACAGGATCTGGGTAATATTCAAATTTCCGGAACAGGATCTTCATGGTGTATTCCTGCTTTGGATTGTAGCTCTGTTTGGACAGCAAGAAGGCAAATCGCTTTTGATAATACTGCGTCCGGATCTAGTCTCACAGACTTTCCCGTATTGATTAAACTTAATTCTGATAGAATTGATTATTCTAAAACTCAAGCAAATGGTCAGGATATCAGATTTTTGGATTCAGACGGTGTTACACAGTTGTCCTATGAAATAGAGAAGTGGGACCCTAGCGGTACTTCTTATATTTGGGTAAAAATTCCGCAGCTGGATAATACTAATACAGATTATATTTGGATGTACTATGGCAATCCAACAGCTTTAGATAATCAGAATCCAGCTGCAGTTTGGTCAAATGGCTATCAAGGTGTTTATCATTTGAATCAAACTTCTGGTGGATCAAATTCTATTTTAGATTCAAAAGGTCTGTATCATGGAACTGATGGTGGCTCTCCTACTTTCAACGTCGAGGGTGTTAGTGGTGGTGGTATGAGTTTTAACGGAACCTCTAGCTTCTTTTCAATAGGGGATATGTCTAGTAATTTTGGTTCCCAGACTGGTACTTTCACTCTTTGGGTTAAGAGGTCTATAAATACGTCTCCTACTGGATCTAGGGCAGGTAGTTGGAGTTTGAACTCAAGTGGTCAGAACAACCATTATGTTTGGACTGACGGTACTATCTATGATCAAACATTCAGAACTTCTCGCGTTAGTTTTCCAAGTTCTGCAATTTCAGACAGGACGCAATGGCATAAAGTTACTATTACCAGAAATAATACAAATTGGATATTCTACCAGAATGGTACGGCAATAAATACTCAAGCAGCTGGGTCTTGGCAGTTTTCCAACTCTATTTTTATAGGTAAATCAATGCAGAGCTTGAATTTTTTTGAAGGATCTTTAGATGAAGTTTCTATTTCAAACGTTGTTCGTACACAAGATTGGATCCGTGCTGAATATTTAAGCCAAAGCGATTCAATGGCTACATTTTATGGTGAAGAATCTACGACTAGTGTAATAATGCATACATCTGTCAAAGCAACGTCTGTTACAGTTGATGTAGGTCAAAGGTTGATTCTGAACGGATCTAATACACTTACACTTACTGGAAACACTGATCCTCTTGATGTGTTTGGTGTGATGAATATATCTACTGGGACAATAGAGTTTGCACCTTCAGTTGCTTCCATGGCTGGGATTACTATCCCTGTTCTGCCTTATTATAATTTGAAGCTAAATAAAGCTGATGAAAGTTTCTTAGCCACTAAAGATATTACAATTCTAAATAATTTTGAAATTGTTTCAGGTTCTTTTACTGCTCCAGCAAACCTTATTGTAGGGGGAGACTTCATTAATAGCGGATCTTTTATTCATAATAATGGAAACGTTATTATATTTCCGATGATAAGGTCTGAGGTAAATATTGGTGGGGCAACTTCGGTTACGTCTTTCTATAACTTCTTTGCTAGTGCAGGCGGTAAGACTTTAAGATTTAAAGAGGGTTCTAATTTTGTTTTCAACGGACACTTAGATGCTGGAGGTGTGTTTGGGGAAATAACTTCATTTAGAAGTATGAACCCTGGTCAGCAATGGTTCATTACATTGAATGGAACCGCGAATATTAGTTTCTTTGGCGTGCAAGATTCTGGTTGTATTTCCAGCGGTCAGTTACCAACAGGTCCTACTATATATAACTATGGAAATAATGGATCTTGTTGGGGCTTTCCGTCTATTGGTACTGGAGTTGAAAATCCTCCAGTTGATGGCGGTGGTCCTGGCGGTATTGGCGGCCCAAGTATTTCTTATTTATTAAGAGCACAGGGCGAGACTCCTGAGTTTTACGGAACTAGTCCATTTGTTACGAATGAGATTACTCCAGCAGCAGGGAGTAGAATGCTTGTTGTGCTTAGTGCTATGGAAGTTGATGGAGCTTCTGATTTTTCATCAAGCCTTACTATTTCTGATTCACAAGGGTTAACATGGACTCCTATTGGTAATGTTGGTAATCCTAGCGATTGGGCTATAGCTATGCGTGCATGGATATCTAGTCCAGCAACAGCAACCCCTACAACATTTAGTTTCGGTGCAAGTGGTAGGAATATTTTTGGGTATAGAGTATCTATTATTCAAATAGCTAATGCGACTGGGGTTGTTACAGGATTAATTACCGATAATAATATGGCTGTGAATGGCCCAGATACTTTAACGCTAACAGCCTCTCCTGAATCAAGTGACTTGGTATTCTTTGCTCGTTATGGGGATAGTTTTATGTCTGACATGGGACCTATTGTAATGTCATCAGGTTGGTACGTTGTAACAGATCTTCATGAAGCACCGCCTAATATTGGTGGATTTAGTGTGGCAGTTAATTCAAACTTATTATCTACAACTATAGCTATAGATGACATGGTTTCTTCAGAGGAATATTTAAAAGCTATAGGCTTCGGGTTTATTGTAAAAGGGAACGGTAATGGTTCAACTGGTGGTGGTACTCCAGGCGGAGGA
>CAZGCV010000020.1:13798-14403 GCA_964524735.1 uncultured Candidatus Saccharibacteria bacterium
GAGGTAATCCTAGTGAAGGCGGTGGTCCAGGAGGAGAAGGTGGTTCCGGAGGTGGCGGTAATCAAGGCGGAGGTGGCGGTTCGCCATAAAAATTTAGAAAACGTATCTCAGAAAACTGACTAGTAAACTGGTCAGTTTTTTTTAGTGTTGGGGATTTTATAATTTGGTTTTTGGGCTAAAAGTTAGTATAATAAATTGGTAATTAGTTTACTTTTGATATAAAAACCGCAAAAAAAAATTCGACTTTTTGGAATATATTTCTATATTCTTTCGGCTTACTGGCAATTGTCAGTATTTTTTCCTTTAGAGTAACAATCTCTAATATTTTAGCTCAAATTACTGACTCAGGGATTGTGGATGTTACTGCAGTTGTTCCTGGAACCACTCCTCCTGGCGGAGGGGGAGGCTCAGGAAGTGCTACTGGTGCAGCTGTTAGAATTTCTGGCATTTCATTTCCGGGAGCTAAGCTTAAAGTCTTAAAAGACGGACAAGTAGTAACTTCTTTGATTGCGAACAATGATGGTACTTTCACTATTGTGGCGAACAACTTAACATTTGGGAATTATCAGTTTTCTGTATTCGCAGAAGATTCTTCAGGAACGCTT
>CAZGCV010000021.1:0-13092 GCA_964524735.1 uncultured Candidatus Saccharibacteria bacterium
TTTGTGAGTAGTCTAAATATTCTTCCGGAGTAATTAATTCATCTTTGCATTTAGAAAAATGGTCCAGCATCGCATCTATAAACTTATTCGGACTACCAAGCGGTTTGTAGTAATCTAATTTGAATTTGTCGAAGTTTCGGAACATGAAAACCCACTGCCGAGTTTTGTCTAACAATTCAAAGTCATTCGACAGTCCCATGTCTATTCCGTGTTGCTTTAGGATGCGTTCGCAAAAACTGTGAAAAGTTGAAATCCACAGGTCATAAGTACCTAAAGGTAGATACTCTTCAACTCTGGCTTCCATTTCGCCAGCAGCTTTATCTGTAAAGGTTAAAGCTAAGATTTCTTCAGGTTTACCCAATTTTTGCTCTATAAGATAGGCTATGCGGCGTGTAATTACCGTAGTCTTCCCTGTGCCAGCTCCAGCCACAATTAAAAGCGGTCCTTTGGTGTGTGTGACAGCTTTTAATTGTTCAGGATTTAACCCTTCTAGAAGTGTTGACATTAGTGATTAAATATGGTTTAATGTATAAACGTTATAAAAAATTGGAGGATATTTATGAGTAATATAGCAATTGTTCCAACTTTTGATTTAGAGTTTTCTAGATATGAACTTATTCATCCAGCAAGACCTGGGCAAATAAATAAAGTTCGTAAAATGAGAACTGAAACTAAGGGTGAGGAAATTGAAGTCGATGTGATGCTTTTAGGCATGAGCCCGTTAGTTTATCGGTTTTTGGACATAACAACTAATCCAAACTTGTTGAAGAATCACGCAGGTGATTACATGACTAATCATAATTTACAGTATGGGACAGTTATTGGATTTTGTTATGATCTGCAAGGAAAACCAACCTCTTCAGATCATCAAACTAAAGAAAATGTTTTAGTTTGGTTTCTCCGAAAAGCTATTTAAAGCGAATTGTTATTGAATTAGACAGAATCTCTTGGTTCTGTCTTTTAATTTTTTGCGGAAAAGAATCCGGCCCATTGCTTCCATAAATCATTGCCTTCATCCTTGTACCTTACCCAGAATTGGGAAGGTGTAACAATTTCTACTTCTTGATACTTTTCTAGACTTAGTAGGTCGTTATCTCTGGTTACAAGATAGTCAGCTTCCGCTTCAACCGCACTTTCTAAAATTTTATTATCTTCCGGATCTCGAACAATGTTAATTTGCTTGCGGTTAACAACCTGATTAATCTGCGAAAACAAATTATTAATTTCATTTTCGTATTCAGGGTTTTCAATTAAGCGTCGCATAATTAATTTATTTTCACGCAGAGTCTGGTGGTTAGCAAACGCTTCTATCTCCCCTTTTCTGACAGCATCAATAATTTGCTTTTCGTAGGAATAATCGTCCTTAATGCCGTCTATAATTACATTTGTATCTAAAACTATTTTCATTATTTTCTGCGTGTTGTTTTTCTGGTTGTTTTAGATCCGGTTTTACTGCTTTTAATTGCCATTAAAAAGCGACGAGGGTCTTCGTCTAAATCTATAAAGTGATCTGTTAGTTCTTTAATTTTTGAACTTGTTGATTTACCAAATGCAACTGTTTCAGTAAGCTGACCAGTCATTTGCAAGTATTCTAATAATGGCGCAAAGTCACCGTCTCCGCTAGCAAGAACAACAACATCAAGTTTATTCATTTGCTTGATGATATCCATGGCAATACCGACATCCCAATCAGCCTTTTGGCTACCGCCTGCAAAAGTTTGCAAATCTTTTATTTTCACTTCAAAACCAGCTTTTTCTAAAGCATCAAAAAAGCTTTGTTCTTCTGGCATATCTGCGCGAACAACATATGCAATCGCGCGAATAAGTTTTCTATTTCCTATTGCTTCGCGAAGAACTTCGTTGAAGTTGATTCGAGAACTATAAATATTTCTAGCTGAGTAATACAAATTTTGTACATCTACAAAAATGCCAACTCGCTGATCCGGGTTTCTTATGGACATATTAATCAATTAATGTTTTAGTTTCCTCAGCTTGAGCTTCAGTAATTTCTGCCTGCTCTAACTGAAGTGTTGCTGCATTTTTAATATTTGCCTGCAGCTTGGCAAAATCATTACCGACTGTACCCATAGTATTGCCAGCATTTTTAATATGATTTGAAAGTACGCCTAAGTTACGGCCGAACTTATCGCTTTCCTGTTGAATACCAGAAACCATATGTAGAAGTTTTTCTGCAACTTCATTTACCTGCTGTCCGCGTAATGCAATTAAAATAATCTGCAAGTGATGGTATAAAGTATTTGGACTAACCATGTATACTTTTTTGTTACGCGCGTATTCAACTGTGGCCATGTCTTCTAAGGCTTCATGGAATACTCCTTCACTTGGAATGTACATTAATGCAAAGTCAAAAGTTCCTTCCTGAGGAAGAATATACTTTTTGTGAATTTCATCAATTCGTTTACGAACATCTCGTAAAAAAGATTTCTTTAAGTTTTCTGCAGCATCATCTTCTTTAGCTTCTTTAAATAGACGGAAGTTCTCCATAGAGAATTTACTATCCACTGAAAGAATTTTATCGCCAACAAACACGGCCATATCTACGATCTCGCCGTTTTTGAATTTATATTGAGCTTTGTAAGAGTTTTTATTTAATACCTGAGAGAGCATGTTCTCAAGCATTTCTTCTCCAAAGTTACCGCGCGCTTTTGGGCTTGCAAGAACTTCAGAAAGTCTACGTATGTCTGGACCAATTTGAGACATTTCTCCTAGCTTCCCTTGCAGAGCACCGATAACTTTTGCTGCATTGTCCAGACGCTCATTAATGTCTTTGTTGGTCGCAGAAATGGATTTCTCCATTTGATCTTTTGTTGCTTCTGTTCCGGATTTAATATCGCGCATCCATTCCATCATGACTTTCATGGAATCGTCTGTTGAGGGTTTTTCAGCAGATTTTTTAAGTTGGATTACCAAGTATATTAATACGCCAAAACCTCCCAAAAGTAACGCTGTAACGATGTAAAAAAGTGAATTCATATATAGGTATTATATCAGAGCTGGATAGCCTTACAAAACCAAAAGCATGGCCCTCTAGAAGCCATGCTTTGGATCTTAACATATTTGTCCTTTGCGGACATTTCTATATTATCAAAGCGGAAAAATGCTTGCAAGCTGTTAATTGGGGATATCCTAAACATGACCTAAAACAAAAACAACCCTCTCTAGAAGGGCTGTTTTATCTATAAGTGGCGGACTGAACGGGACTCGAACCCGCGACCTTCCGCGTGACAGGCGGACGCTCTAACCAACTGAGCTACCAGTCCCCGTTGTGGGGATAATATTATTATCTAACCGGTGGTACCGACGGCTGGAATCGAACCAGCGACCTAAGGCTTATGAGTCCTTCGCTCTAACCAACTGAGCTACGTCGGCACGATATATCTAAATTTCCTTTGGTTGCGGGGCCGGGATTCGAACCCGGAACCTCAAGGTTATGAGCCTTGCGAGCTGCCAATTGCTCTACCCCGCGTCGGTAGTATTAATATAAATTTATACCTGAAAATTATAGCACTATTGCATGAAAAATGCAAGGAAATAAAAACAGGCTCAGTATTTATGAGCCTGTTGGATCAGGTGTTTAGGCGGGTTTATTATGGGATTTCAGGTCATTGATATTATACTGTCCATTTGCCCATAATACTCCTTGAATAAATCCTAACCATCTGTATGCTTTTTCAATTCTTCCTTCTTTAAGAAACTTTATTGTTTCTGGTATCATGGCCATGCAATGAGCAAGGCCATCCTCTGGATTTTGAAGAACTATGTTAGGAAGAATTTTAATTGGTTCAACATCCATTGATTCTAAGTATTGATAATACTCTTCTAAAACTCGAATGGTTTTTTCTTCAGTCATACCTACCTCCTTTAAATTAGTAAACTGGTTAATTGTATGTGATTGGCTAGTTTAGGTCAACTGACTTTTTTAAAAAAGTTGCAATAAAAAAGCAACCACCTTTCGGTGATTGCTAATTGCTTCGAAGCAACGTTGTAATTAACGACGCTTTTTAGCAGCTTTACGCTTAGCAGGACGCTTTGCGGCTTTCTTAGCGACTTTACGCTTTACAGCCTTTTTAGCAACCTTGCGTTTTGCTGGGCGCTTTGCAGCTTTTTTTGCAGCTGGGCGCTTTGCAGCTTTACGTTTCTTAGCAGCCATTTGTGCTAGTCTCCCTGAGACAGACTATTTTTGATCCGTCTCTTAATTTTCTACTTCCTCAAACTTTCGTCTGAAGGCTAAGTAGTACAAATAATTTTTTTCTTTTCTGTGTTTCTGTTTGCGTAAAAAATTTTGTTACGCGAAATAATTTCTGTTTCTCTTTAACTAAATTTGAACTGTTATCATTATAAGATTTAGCTTAATTGTGCGTCAAGAGATATTGTGTATAACTTTTTGCAACGCTAGTTGTAATTTTTTTGTTGTAACAACATTAATCTCTCTACTAATTCTTTTTTTGTTAATTGAATTTAACAAAGTTTTGTTTTTATTTAGTATGAGTTGTGTATTAGCATCAATTTTAAATTTATATTGCAATTGAAATCTGTACGCTCTAACAATTCGTAAAGGGTCTTCTTTAATTCTTTTTTGTGCGTTACCAATAAACTTTAATTTCGAATTTTTCAAGTCATTTAGTCCACCGTGGTAATCTAAAAGCTCTTTTGAAATAGGGTTATAATATAAGGCATTTACTGTAAAATCCCTGCGTTTACTGTCTGTTTTTGCGCTTTCTACAAAGTTTACTTTAGGAAATCTTCCTATGGTGTAAGCTTCTTTTCTGAATGTTGTAATTTCAATTTTTTCTTTACCTCTTCTTGCTATTACAACTCCCATATTTTTATATTCATCAGATACAGTAATTTTATTTTGCTTTAAAATTCTAATTACTTCCGAAGGTATCGCGGAGGTAGCTATGTCAAAGTCGAAAACTTTTTTCTTTAAAAACATGTTGCGTACTGCACCTCCAACAAAAAAAGTTTGCGAATATTCTTCATAAATTTTTTTATGAATTTGTAATGAAAATTTGGAAAACATTCTTAAAATTTAAAAGTGTCGCATATGACGACACTTTAATTATAATATATTATTCGTGGAATACACTTTCGCCAGTAATCGGAGATTTGCGTCTGTGAGCGTGTTTGCGAGCAATGTTAATTCTGCTTAAATTCTTTTGAAGCATTGCAGAGGTCAATGCATACTCTTCATCGGAAAGTTTTTGTTCTTTCATGATTCTTTCAGCTGCGGTTTTCGCCTCCTCTGCTCGTGCTAAATCAATCTCATGATAGTGTTCAGCTGTATCTGCTAAAATTATGACTTTGTTTCCTGGTTGAACTTGTACGAATCCACCAGCAACATGAATATTATGTTCTTCGTTTTCATTTCTAGCTACTAATTCCCCGCTGACTAAAGTAGAAATCAAAGGAGTATGTCCTGGTAGGATAGTAATTTGTCCTTCTTCAGTTGGGCAACTTAAACTAGCCAATTCCTTTGTGAGAACGGTTCTTTCAGGTGTTACTAGTTGTAAATAAATTTTAGCCATTAAAATGATTAAGCAGTTACTTGGTCGATTCCACCTTTCATATAGAAAGCAGATTCTGGTTTGTCGTCATGCTTGCCTTCAAGAATTTCTTTGAATCCGCGTACAGTATCAGCAATAGAAACATACTGACCAGGTGATCCTGTAAAGATTTCAGCCACGAAAAATGGTTGAGAAAGAAAACGTTGAATTTTACGAGCACGGGTAACGATAAGTTTATCTTCTTCAGGAAGCTCTTCCATCCCAAGAATTGCAATAATATCCTGCAAGTCACGGTAACGTTGTAAGGTTTTTTGTACACCACGAGCTACATCGTAGTGTTCTTGACCAACAATGTTTGGATCAAGAATTGTTGAAGTAGAGTCTAAAGGATCTACCGCAGGGTAAATACCAAGGTCAGAAATCGCACGCGATAGTACCACAGTAGAGTCAAGGTGAGCGAAAGTAGTTGCTGGAGCTGGGTCGGTAAGGTCATCAGCAGGTACATAAACTGCTTGCACAGAAGTAATAGAACCTTCTTTTGTAGAAGTGATGCGTTCCTGCAACTCACCCATCTCAGTTGCTAAAGTCGGTTGGTATCCTACAGCAGATGGAATACGTCCAAGAAGGGCAGATACTTCTGATCCAGCTTGGGTGAAACGGAAAATGTTGTCTACAAAAAGCAAGATGTCTGCTTTATTTTTGTCTCGGAAGTATTCAGCCATGGCTAAGCCAGACAAAGCAACGCGTGCGCGTGCTCCAGGCGGTTCATTCATTTGACCAAATACCATAGACATTTTTTCAATAACGCCAGATTCTTTCATTTCGTGGTAAAGATCGTTACCTTCACGAGTACGCTCACCTACACCGGCGAAAACAGACAAACCACCATGAGCTTTTGCAATGTTGTTAATCAATTCCTGAATCAACACAGTTTTACCTACGCCAGCACCACCAAATAAACCTACTTTACCACCTTTAAGAATTGGACAAATAAGGTCCACAACTTTAATACCAGTTTCAAGAATTTCATTCTTTGTAGACTGCTCTGTTAATGCTGGAGCTGTGCGGTGAATTGGATATTCTACTTCTCGGCTTGGGGCTTCTTTTCCATCAATAGGATCTCCGAGTACATTAAACACGCGTCCAAGCGTTGCTTCTCCAACTGGAACTGAGATAGGTTTATCTGTATTAATTACTGGCATGCCACGTTGAACTCCATCTGTTGATGACATTGCAATTGTACGAACAACACCACCAGCAAGCTGCTGCTGTACTTCAAGTACAAGCTTGAATCCATTATTGTCTAATTCAAGAGCAGTATAAACTGCTGGCACGTTGTTTTCGAAAGTAACGTCAACAACTGGACCAATTACCTGAGTAACTTTTCCTATATTCATATTTTCTTTTTCTGTAATCTTAGCCATAAATTTATTGTTAGTTGCTTTTCTATTTACTTTCCAACGCGATTCTACCGGCGGTGATTTCAGAAAGTTCAGTAGTAATCTTGTTCTGTCTTAATTGGTTGTAGGTTAGCGTTAGATCATCTATTAAGTCACCAGCTGACTCAGTTGCATTTTTCATCATTACCATTCTGGCTGAGTGTTCTGATGCATCACTTTCGAGAATTGCTTGATATATCTGGCTTTCTAATACTCTTGGTAGGATATGGTCTAGAACTTTTGATCGACTTGGTTCAAAGATCATTTGCCAAGTGTTCGTTGTTGACTCTTCAGGAGTAGCTGCTTCCCAGTTAAATGGAAGTATATTTTTTGAAACAGTCTTTTGTTCTAATGTTGATACAAAATGATTGTATACAACTATCATTTTTTTATACTCCCCTGTTTTAAAGCTGTCTGTAATCATTCGAACAATTGGATATACATCTTTTACTAATTCCGTGCTGTCATGCTTTGGGAATTGAGCCATTAGATTCCAGTTTGTACGCTTGATTCCATCTGTTCCTTTTTTACCGACTGCAATTATTTCTGCTAATAATTCAGGTTCACCGTCTTTGAGTTGCTTTAACTTGGCGAGCAAATTGGTATTAAAACCACCTACCAAACCTCTATTCGTACTGATTAATAGAACACCTATTTTTTTTGCATCCGGATATTGCGCTAATAATGGATTCTCGTATTTCTCAACATTACCAAGACCCGCTATCAGCTCTCCAGCGAGCTGAGCGTAATTACGGCTTGCGAGCGTAGCGTTTTGCGCTTTACGCATCTTAGCCGCAGATACCATTTGCATAGCCTTCGTAATTTTACGAGTGCTTTTAATGGATTTTATTCGTCTTGTTAATTCTTGAGTAGATGGCATTATTTAGTCCAAACTTGTTTGAAGTTTTCGATAGCTGTTTTAAGTTTTGCTTCAGTGTCATCAGAAATTTCTTTTGTATCGCGAATTACATCTAAGACATTCTTTCCTTGTGTTTCCATGTAGTTATAAAAGTCACGTTCAAATTCACCTACTTTTTCTACTGCAATGTCATTTAGGTAACCATTATTAACTGCGTATAGAATAACAGCTTGTTTTTCCATCACAATCGGACTGTATTGCGGTTGCTTCAAAAGTTCAGTTAATCTGCGTCCTAAATCTAGTTGTTCGCGAGTTGATTCATCAAGATCAGAGCCAAATTGAGCGAATGCTTCAAGCTCTCGGAACTGAGCAAGGGAAAGTTTTAATTTACCAGCCACTTTTTTGATAGCTTTAGTTTGGGCTGCGCTTCCTACACGCGACACAGAAGTACCTACATTTACAGCAGGACGAATACCTTTATGGAATAATTCACCTTCTAGGAAAATCTGACCATCAGTAATTGAAATTACATTTGTAGGAATGTATGCAGAAATGTCACCAGCCTGAGTTTCTATAATTGGAAGTGCGGTAATGGAGCCGCCACCAGCTTCTGCGTTTAAGCGGCAAGCGCGTTCAAGCAAGCGAGAGTGTAAGTAGAATACATCACCTGGATATGCTTCACGTCCTGGTGGACGACGAAGAAGTAAAGAGATTTCACGATAAGCCACAGCCTGTTTTGAAAGATCATCGTAAACAATCAATACATCTTTACCTTGGTCTAAGAAATATTCAGCCATTGCAGTTGCTGAATAAGGAGCGATGTAGCTTAAAGCAGCTGGTTCAGATGCGCCAGCAGAAACAATAATTGTGTAATCCATTGCTCCGCGCTCTTGCAGTTCAGAAACAATTTTTGCAATTTTACTTTCTTTTTGTCCAACACCAACATAAATACAAATCATGTCTTGGCCTTTTTGGTTCAAGATGGTATCGATCGCTACAGCGGTTTTACCAGTTTGACGGTCACCAATAATAAGCTCGCGTTGACCACGCCCAATTGGAATTAAGGCATCAATAGCTTTGATACCTGTTTGTACTGGCTGGCTCACAGATTGACGAGTAATTACTCCTGGAGCAATTTTTTCCACAGGATAGAATGCGCTTTCAGAAACTGCGCCTTTCCCGTCTTTAGGCGCACCTAAAGCAGATAGAACTCTACCAATCAGTGCATCACCAACTGGAACAGATAAAATTCGCCCAGTCGCGCGAACTATGTCTCCTTGTTTAATATGTTGGAATTCTCCAAGAATGATCGCACCAACTGTATTTTCTTCTAGGTTTAAGGCAACTCCAGAAACATCATGTCCAAAATCAAGCATTTCCATGCTCTTAACTTCGGTTAAACCGGAAATACGTGCAATTCCGTCACCGACTTCGATTACAGTACCAACTTTTTCTACAGATACATCAGGAGAAAATTTAGTAATCTGGTTTTTTAATTGTTCTATTAGATTATTAGTCGCCATATATTTATTCGTTTAAAGTCTTTCTGAGGTTGTTCAAATGATTTTTCACACTCCCGTCTATTAAAGTATCACCTGCTTTAATGACTACGCCACCGATTAGATTGTTATCCACTTTGTGTTTAATTGCTACGTCGCTACCTACTATTTTATTTAAATCATCTATGAGAGATTTATTAGTTGTAATTTCTCGAGCTGTTGTAACTTCTACATCTGTTATCCCACGCATTTCTTTGTCGTATCGCTCGTATTCAGCAATTATATTTTCATATTCAGAAAGATCTCCTTTTCCCTTGAGAATTTGAATAAAATTCTCGATGACAACGTCATGGTCTTTGGTTTGAGTATCCTGAATCGCTTCGTATAAAGCTTCAGCGTATTGTTTATGAGTAAATTTCATATTGGTATTTAGCTTTTAGCTTCTTTTAGAGCGCCATCGATTAATTGTTGATCCTTCTTTTCATCAATTTTCTCTTTCAAAATTGTAGATGTTGCTTGAATTACTATTTCAGATAACTCAGCTTTAGCCGAATTAAGCATAGATGCTTTTTCCTGCTCAAGTTGCTTTTGAGTTTGCTGAATGATTTTATTTTGCTCTTCAATTGTGGATTTAACCGTATCTGTTTTTAAAACTTCTGCCTGCTGCTTGGCTTCAGTAACTATTGCAGACGCTTCCATTCTAACTTTTGCGATTTCTTCCTGCTTCCATCCTTCAAAATCTCCCCTGTCTTTAATTATTTGTTCCGCTTCCTTTAAAGAACCTTCAATTTTCGCAGTACGTTCAGAAAGACCTGAGGTTACTGGTTTGAAAACCCATTTCCATAATACTAACAAAACAATGCCAAAGTTGATGAGCTGGGCAATGAATAGCTTCCAATCTATTCCAAACATACCTAGTAATCCTGGATCCAGTTCTTCTCCATGAGTCGTGTCTTCAGGGTGGTCAGAGTCAGAGTTAGAATTAGTCATTTCTAGGCCAGCAGCAGATGCTTCCTCATTTCGGTACTCAGTAGCACCAGTAGCGGGTTGTAATTGATCTTGAGTTGCTGCCTTTACTGAATTAGAGATTAAGCCAATTCCAAAAACCATCATTAAAACGGTAATGATCAATGCAATATAAAGTACAAATCTGTTATTTAGAGTTTTATTCATAGATAGTTTTTAAAATTGAGTGAGGTATTAATAAATACCTCTCTCTGATTTATAGGATGAAAGTGATAACCAAAGCGTAAATCGCAATCGCTTCCGCGAACGCCATTCCTAGAAGCATAGGTACGAAAAGCTGTCCTGCTGATTCTGGGTTGCGTCCAATTGATTCCATAGCTTTTGAACCAATTTTACCGATAGCCATAGCTGGCGCAACACCACCAACTGTGATAGTAAGCGCTTTAGCAATTAGCTCCATAATTTCTGGAGTCATGTTGTTTCCTTTGTTTGTTCTCTGGACTGGTAAATGAGGATTTATTTAAAGTCCGATTACAAACTGTTAAGTATTTAGTATCAATCTTCAAGTAATTAAAGACTGATTCAGAATACCTAAGCTAATTAAACAGTGGGAGTTGCTTCTAAGTGGTCTTTGTTGTCATCGTGTTTACCGTCAGCATGGTCATCACCATGTGAATGCAATGGAGCTGTTGCAACAGTTAAATATACTAAAGTTAGCATAGAGAAAACAGCTGCCTGAACAGTACCCACGATAATTTCCAGTGCAATAAAAGGTAATGGCAAAATGAATGGAACAAGGCTTGCTAAAACAGTTAGCAATACTTCTCCAGCAAAAACGTTTCCGAACAAACGCAAAGACAACGACATTAGTTTCGCAACTTCAGAAATCACTTCTAATATACCTACAAAAAATTCAATTAATGCAGTCATGATATTGACTGGGCTTCCAGATTTAATCGCGTGCCAAATATCACCGAATTTGATAAATTTATTGGCGTACTTGAAGAAGCCGATCGCGGCAATTCCCAAAAAGTGTGACACTATTACGGCAATTAATGCCATTGCTAGCGTCATGTTTAAATCTGTTGTTGCTGGTCTAAACATTGGCACTAACATTAATTCACCGTGATGAATTAAGTATCTACCTACACTGCCTATCCCAGGCAGTAATCCCATCCAGTTAGAAATTAGAATGAATAGGAATAAAGTTCCTACTAAAGGTAGGAATTTTATTGTTTTTTGTCTGTCTTGAGTAACTGAATCGAAATACTCATACAGCTTTTCTAGAATACTTTCAAAGAAGTTTAATATCCCACCAGGAGCCTTGCTTTGATATTTTTTTACAGCACTGCGAATAATCAACGCAAAGATCACAAAACCAATCATGGTCAGCGTTGAGTTGATGTAGCTATTTGTTATTGGCAAACTTCCAATATAGAAGATTGGTTCAGCAGCTAAAGGCGGTAAGGCGGCGATCATTTAATGTAATCTCTGTAAATATCGTTAATTCTTTTGTACAACCATATGCAGCTTGTAATTAGCGCGAGTATAAGTCCTCCAAACAAAAATACTCTATTATTATATTTCTCTGCTAGCTTGTCCCCTGCAAAAGCAAAGATTGCTAAAGGCAAAACTATCATGAAGCCAAATTCTAAAGAAAACATCAAAGTTTTCTTAAATGTCATTTGATTCTTCTCTTCAGATTTCGGTTCTTGATTAGTCATTTATACGCAAAAATTCTAACAAAAAAAGCAGGATTTGGCAACCCAGCTTTTTTTTCGAGGTATTGACTTTTTAAGATCAACTAGAATTTAAGAAGCTTAATTGTGCGGATATTGTCAGCTTCTTGCTTTAACCATTCAGCAAAACCTATTTGCTTGATGAATATTTGTTGTAGATGAATTTGCTTTGCCCCATTTTCCCCATCGTTATTTAGTTCTAAAACCTTTAGGATATGTAATCCGAATCTGCTAGGAACTAATTTTACATCACCAACTTTTGAATCTGATAAGCTGGTTTTGAACTCAGGAAGCAAATCATCAAAAGCAATAGTACCACTGTCTCCAGCAAAATCTTTAGTAGCTTCATCTTCGCTGTACTGGCGAGCTATATCATCAAAGCTTTCTCCTTTGTTTAAACGATCTTGTAAATCCTTAGCTGTTTGATAGCTTTTCTCATTTAGATTTTCTTGTTGGTTGTACCAAAGCATTAATTGACTTTGAAGCATTTCTTGCTTAACAACTTGTGCTTTGAATTCTTCAGGGGTCATTTTGTAAGTTGCTTCCAGTTCTTTGCTGAATGCATCTGAATCGCCGGCAGCGTAAACATCAATAATATTTTGATACTCTGCATCAATATCTTCGTTTGATACAGTTAGATTCCGCTGAGTAACTAATGTTTTAACTTTTTCAACTTCTAGGTGCTGATTAAAAATCTCTGCTGCAGGAGCGGTTTCAGTTAAGCCTTGCTCTTGAGCAATTTGTTTAGAAAGATTAACTTTGTCTATTACTGATTTCGCAGAAACTGGACGCATGTCTACCAAAGCAGCCGGAAATGGTATTGCGCTAAATACTTTTTCCTTTGCACTTGAGATTTGTCCTGTGTATAGCCAAGCAAATCCACCAGCTATAATTACAGCAATTCCTACAATAACCCCTGCTACGACATGCTGTTTCTTAGGATTTTTTTTGTGATGATTAGTTTCTTCTGTGTGTTGTGTTTCGTGTTCCATAAAATTTATTTAAGTTTTGAAATAATTAACTTTGTTTAAAAATATATTCCCACCATTTTTGCGCATTGTT
>CAZGCV010000022.1:0-11225 GCA_964524735.1 uncultured Candidatus Saccharibacteria bacterium
GCCGATGATCCTCTTACTGCGGTTGCGCGGGGAGCAGGGATTGTTGTGGAAGATTTAGAAGCTCTTCGCGAAGTCCTTTTGCCTACAGACTTCTCTAGAATTCCGCGCTAAGGTAAGCGCGATAATTTAAGCTATCAAACAAAAATGAGATTTATTTATTCCAAAACTTTTTTTGTATTCGCTGCAGTACTAGTTTTCATAGTTATTGGACTAGCAATGCAAGCAAAGGGTTGGCTACAGCCTATTGAGTATGCTTTTTTGCAGGCGCCTCGTCCTGTTGCTGCTGTTGTTAGAGGTGTTGCTGAGCCTGTTCGTACTTTCTTTTCTACATTAGGTTCATTGCGTTCAGTGGTTCGAGAGAATACAACTTTGCGTTCTCAGGTTGCCACTTTGCAACAGCAACAAGTTCAGCTTGATAAACTACGCACAGATAACGAACTGCTTCGAAATGAATTAAAATTTAAAGCCCAGTCAAAGCTTATATTGGAAAGTTGTAATGTGCTTTCAATCGATCCTCAGGAGTTAAGCGATGCGATGGTTTTGAATTGTGGTCACGAACAAGGAGTTCAGGAAGGGCAAGCTGTGCTTTCGCAAGGTTATATGATTGCAAAAGTTGTTCACGTTGGCAGTTACACCTCAACTGCAATTTTAATTTCAAATGCGCAATCATCTGTTGATGCCAAGCTTTCTAAAAATAATACTGAAGGGGTGGTTAAAGGGTCTTTCGGCTCAGGCATGGTTTTTGATTTAGTATCTCAAAATGCAGATGTTACCAGCGGTGACTTGGTAGTAACTGCCGGAATTAATCCTCGTATTCCAAAGGATGTTTTAATTGGCGAAATTGGATCTGTTCTTTCTGGTCAAAATGACTTGTTTAAAAAAATGAGTGTTACTTCACCGGTACGTCAGCGTGCGGTAGATTTTGTATTCGTGGTTAAACAATAATTAATTTTTCATTCAATGCGTTATATTATTTACGTAATTGTTATTGGCGCAATTCTAGGGGTGACTTTTGGATTGTTTAGTTCTTGGGGTTGGAACGGTTTGGTACCAGATTTAATTCTCCTTATTGTAATTGCATTGTCCTTAGTTTTTGATAAGCTGGATTATTTATTTTTTGCAGTTGTCGGTGGTTTTTGGCTAGAGGTTGTATATGGTTTGCCTGTAGGAAGTTTTATTATCCCTTTGGCTTTTTGCGGAACAATTAGTGCCTATCTTTTAAGGCAACGTTTGTTTTCGGAAATAAGATGGTACCACTTTGTTGGCGCGATTGCAGCAGCAACAATTTTATTGAAGTTATGGATGTGGGGGTATACAAATATTCTCACAACTGTACAATGGGCATCGTACGGTTTGTCTGGCGCTCAAGTGATTAGAAATTTACCTGTTGGTATTTTAGCCAATGTATTGCTTGCGTATCCTGTGTACGTTATAGTAGAAATGTTCGCACGTTCACAATTGCGTTGGCAGAAAAATAAAATCTCTCTTTAGTATGCTGAAATTCCCTAAAAATCCTTTTGATATAGACTCTTCTGACGCCGATCGAAAAGACCGGCGCTCTTTGGATTGGGAAGAAAGCGCAATGGATACTCAAACAAATCTAGAAGGTTTTGCCGATGAAGCGCGTACAGAAATTTCTTCCACTTGGATCCAGCTTGGGTTATTTGCTGCGTGTGGAATTATCATTTTTCAACTTTTTAACTTACAGATAATTCAAGGAACAGATTTAAAAGCAAAAGCTGAAGGTAATCGTTTACGTATTCAAACTATTTTAGCTCCGCGAGGTTATATTGTGGACAGATATGGTCAGCAGTTAGCCCGTAACACGGCAAGCTTTAGTCTGGTAGTTACTCCTGTTGATGTTCCAAAGGAAGGATTAGACAGTGTCATTGGACAGATTAGTGAAATGTTCCATACTCCAAAAGAAGAGATTCAAGAAAAGCTAAAAAATTTAAATCATAATTCTTTACAACAAATTGTTATTAAGCGAGGAATTACTCAGCAGGAAAGTATTTTGTTTGAAACACGTTCCGATCAGTTCCCTGGTTTTTCAGTTAAAAGCATTCCAATTCGCGAATATTTAAATGCAGAAATTTTTTCTCACGCACTAGGCTACACAGGTATTATTTCTGAAACTGAGTTAGCAAATAATGCAGCAGAAAAATACGATCTAAACGACTTTATAGGTAAGTCTGGTATTGAGTTGGCTTATGAAAAATATTTGCGCGGTATAAATGGTAATACTCAAGTAGAAGTTGATGCAACTGGTCGTCCTATTAAAGTTTTGGGAAATGTAGAACCTCAGCCAGGAAATGTGGTTGAGCTGAGTATTGACGCAGGATTGCAAGAACAGTTGTATAAAAGTTTTCCAGCAGGAAGTAAAGGTGCTGCAGTTGCATTAAATCCGAAGACTGGAGAAGTTTTGGCATTGGTTTCTGCTCCTGGTTACAATAATAATCTTTTTGCTCCGGGTATTTCCGGAACTGATTACCAGAATCTTTTGCAGAATAAAAATTTACCTTTGTTTAATCGCGCTATTTCTGGAACATATCCGCCAGGGTCAACCATTAAAATGGTTACAGCAGCAGCTGCTCTTGAGGAAAATGTTGTTAACAAAAACACCATCATTTATGATGGAGGTGTTTTGTTGATTAATAATCAATTTAACCCAAGTATTAAATACACCTTTTACGGATGGAAACGTGACGGGTTAGGTCCAATGGATGTCAGTGCTGCGATAGCAGAAAGCAGTGATATTTATTTCTATACTGTTGCAGGAGGTCATCCTAATTCTCCGATTAAAGGTATGGGTCCAGATAAGTTGGCAGAATATTACCGTAAATTTGCAATGGGTGCTGTGACTGGAATTGATATTCAGGGTGAGAAAGCTGGTATTGTTGCTGATCCAGCATGGAAAGCAGATTATTTTAAAGGCGATAATATTGCAAGTAAATGGTACTTAGGTAACACGTATCATATTTCAATTGGTCAGGGAGATATGCTGACTACACCTTTGCAGGTTGCAGCATGGACTGCAGCAATCGCGAATGACGGCACTTTTAATAAGCCACATTTGCTTAAACGCATTTTAAATCAAGCTGGAGAAACTATCTATGAACCAACTACAGAACTGTTAATTAAACCATCAGTTAAACCTGAACATATGGTTTCTGTGCAAGAAGGTATGCGAGAGAATGTAATAGGTGAACGTGGTAGTGGAAGAAGTTTAACCTCGCTATCTATTACATCTGCTGGTAAGACAGGAACTTCCCAGTTTGATGGCGCCGATCCAACAAGAACTCATGCCTGGTTTACATCGTATGCGCCGTATGAAGATCCGCAGATTGTAATTACGATTTTAGTAGAAGCAGGTGGTGAAGGTCATGCCGCAGCTGTACCGATTGCTCGAGATGCGTTAAAATGGTGGTCAGAGAATAGATATAACAAGTAATGGATACACAAGATTTAACTAAAGATAATATTATAAATGGCCGTGCTATTGCGGCTGATCTTTTTAAAAGTATTTCCAAAGATGTTACTGATCTGCCTTTTAAGCCAGTGTTGTGTGATGTAGTAGTAGGGGAAGACCCTGTTTCACTTTCCTATGTAAAAATTAAAGGCAAGCGCGCGAAGGAATGCGGTATGGAATTTTCTTTGGTGCAAATCCCTGAAACTTCAAATGATGAAGAAGTTTGCAATGCAATTTTAACTGAACAGCAAAAAGATGAATTATGCGGTTTAATAGTTCAATTGCCTTTACCTGATGGTTTTAAAACTGAACGTATTTTGAGTATGATTTCAGAAGAAGTTGATGTAGATGCAATTAATCCTAGAAGTGAATCAAAGTTAGTACCGCCGACTGCTGGAGCAATTGTGCATATTTTGAATACTTTACCAGTTAATTTGTATGAAGAGAATATTTTAGTTCTGGGGCAAGGGGATTTGGTAGGAAAGCCAGTTGCTGATTTGCTAAAAGAGCAAGGTGTGAATGTTTTGACTGCAACAGAAGAAACTGAAAACAGGGCGCAGTTGTTGAAAGACGCGACTATTGTAATTTCTGGAGTAGGTAAAGCTGGGATTTTAAAAGGAGATGAATTAAGTGATGGTGTAATTGTGATTGATGCAGGGACTTCTGAATCTGGGGGTTCAATTTCAGGTGATGCAGATTTTGAATCTATACAACCTAAAGCGCGATATATAACTCCATCTCCTGGAGGTGTTGGGCCTGTGACTGTAGCTAAACTTTTGGAAAATGTTCTAATTGTGGCTAAGTCAAAGGCGTAATCTTGACACTAGCTTTAATAAAGAGTAAAATAGGTCAAGTCAATTGAATTTAACTAAATGTCTAAAAAATACTTATTAACCCAAGAGGGTTTACTAAAACTGAACGAAGAGCTTAAGCACTTAATTAACGACAAGCGCAAAGAAGTAATTGAACGAATTCGTGAAGCAGCTGCGCATGGTGATTTGAGTGAAAATGCTGATTACGCACAAGCTCGTGAAGAGCAAAGCTTTATTGAAGGGCGTATTATGGAAATTGAAGATATGATTAAGAATGCGGAAATCATTACTGCTTCAAAACAAAGTAATACCGTAACTATTGGCTCTACTGTAAAAGTAAAAGTAAACGGTGAAGAAAAGTCTTACACTATTGTTGGAAGTAACGAAGCAAATCCAATGGAAGGAAAGATTTCTAACGAATCAAATGTTGGTCGTGCTTTGCTCGGTAAAAAGAATGGTGATAAAGTTGTAGTTGAAACTCCAGCAGGCGATAAAGAATACGAGATTACTGGTATTAATTAAATCAAAAACAAAAGACGTACTAAATATCAGTGCGTCTTTTTTGTTGGTTGCGTTAATTTTTTGATTGATTGTCTGAAGATTTTTGTAAAATTTTCAGATGACACGAAGGTGAGTCGATCTTGTCAGGAACTGTGCCAAGTTGCTCAAAGCTGTATATCAGAGTTTTGGTATCTCCGACATTAAGATTTTTTTGTTCTTCAGTGCACGGTCTGAATTTCATTTCAGCAGCGTTATGAAGATTTCTAATAACTAAACCATTGGCTTCGTTATTCTCAACAACTTGGTATCTGTAACCGGTCATTTGCATGGCTGTGGTTCTAGATTCTCCGACCTCGAATGTTTCTGGAGAGTTTCCTTGGACTTTGATCCAGCCTCTGTTATACAGGCTGGTTACCCCGACTCCAATTATCAACATTAAAATTAACGTAAAAAATAAATGAGCTTTTTTACTCATATGTTTCCTCCTAATAAAATTGTATTTAGGAATATATTATAACACCTTTTATATATTTGGTCAAGTTACTCAAAAATTCAAAATTTGGTATAATTTAAAGACTAATTTACGTTAAAAACAGATATGAACGACCGTTTAGAAGATATTATCAATCATAGAAAAAAGAAACTTGAAAACTTAAAAGCTGCTGGCTTGGATCCGTATCCATCAGTATCTGAACGCACTCATTCAAATAGTGTGGTTTTGGAACAGTTTGATTCACTTTTGGGTCAGTCTGTTGTTTTAACAGGACGCATTCGTTCTATGCGTGGTATGGGTAAATTGCTATTTTTGCATATTGATGACGGCACTGCTCGTATTCAAGTTTTAATAAAGTCTGATGATGTAGGCGCAGAACGTTTTGCTTTCTTCGTCGATAATTTTGACCTCGGTGACTTTATTCAAGTATCTGGAACTTTGTTTGTTACTAAAACAGAAGAAAAGACTTTGCAAGCGCATGATTACAAAATGCTGGCGAAATCTTTGCGGCCTTTGCCAAGCGATTATTTTGGAATTGAGGATACTGAAACTAAATTACGACAACGGTATTTGGATATTCTGCTAAATACAGAAACAAAAGAGTTATTCGTAAAGAAAAATAAATTTTGGTCTAGTATGCGTCGTTATCTTGTAGATAACGGTTTCTTGGAATTGGAAATGCCAATTTTAGAAGCAACTCCAGGTGGTGCAGAAGCAGAACCATTTACTACGCATCATAATGCTTTAGACCGCGACTTCTTTTTGCGTATTTCGCTTGAACTTCCTTTGAAGAAAATGTTAGTTGCTGGTTACGAAAAAGTTTTTGAAATCGGTCGCATCTTCCGCAACGAAGGAATTTCTACAACTCACCTTCAAGATTACACGCAGATGGAATTTTATTGGGCGTATGGTGATTTCGAAAAGATGATGCAGTTCTGTCAGAAAATGTATCAGCAAATCATTCAAGACACATTTGGCACGTTACAAGTTACTTCTGGTGGCGTAACTTGTGACTGGTCTGGTGATTGGGCAAAAGTTGATTACATGGCTTTGTTTAAAGAGCACACAGGAATAGATTTAGAATCAGCTTCAGACGATGACTTAAAAGCTTATGCTAAGGCACAGCATATTAAGTTTGAGGATTTTGCACAGCGTGGTCGTTTAATAGATTTAATATTCAAAAAAATCCGCGTAAATATTCCGACTGACAAACCTGTATTCTTGGTGAATCAACCAGTTGAACTTGAACCTCTTGCAAAACGTGATCCTAATAATCCGAAAGTTGTTCAGCGTATGCAAATCGTTGCTTACGGAACAGAGCTTGGAAAAGGTTTTGGCGAGTTGAATGATCCAATTGACCAGCGCTCGCGCTTTGAAGATCAAATGAAGCTTCGTGAAGCAGGAGACAATGAAGCTCAAATGTTAGATGAAGATTACGTTGAAGCAATGGAATACGGCATGCCTCCTGCAGCTGGATTTGGTGTTTCGGAGCGTTTGTTTGCGGTTCTGTCAGACCGCTCAGTGCGCGAAACTGTTATCTTTCCACCAATGAAATCAGCATCAAAATAAAAGTATAAATCAGAATTACTACTATGTTAGATATGAAATTCATCCGCGATAATGCGGACACAGTAAGAAAAGCAATCGCTGATAAGCGTGTGGACTTAGATCTAGACGCTCTTTTGGATTTGGATATTCAGCGTCGCGATTTGCTTACAGAAACAGAAACTTTTCAGGCAACTAAAAATGCATTTTCAAAAGAACTTCCAACTTTAAGCGAAGAAGACAAAAAAGCAAAGTTGCTTGAGCTTCAGGAAATGGATGCACATCATACTGAAACTAAAGAGAAGTTGCGTGAAGTCGAAGCGGAATATAATAATCTAATGTTGCTTGTTCCGAACATTCCATCGCCAGAAACTCCAATCGGAAAAGATGATTCACAAAATGTTCCGTGGAGTTATTGGAGTCCAGAGCTTGGTCATGTTGATCCAAAAGACGCTGATATGGTTAAGCAGATTCCTCCTACTATGCCGTTTGAAGTAAAAGATCATGTTGCTTTAGTTAAAGATTTGGACCTGGCAGATTTTGACCGTGGTACAGAAGTATCTGGATTCCGTGGTTACTTTTTGAAGAATGAACTGGTGTTAATGCATCACGGCATTATGTGGTATGCCATGGAAAAACTTCGTGCTAAAGGTTTTACAGTAATGCAAACTCCAACCTTGGTGCGCGAGTTTCCGTTAATTGGTAGTGGGCATTTTCCTGCTGGAAAAGCAGAAGTTTATCAGGTGGCTAATGCGGCGAATATGGAAAGTGAAGATAAAGAAAAACAGTTTCTTGCTGGAACTTCTGAACCTTCATTGATTGGTTATTATGCAAACCAGATTTTAGATGAATCTCAATTGCCAATTCAGGTATGTGGAATATCTCCTTGCTATAGAAGCGAGGTTGGTAGTTATGGTAAAGATACTAAAGGTTTGTATCGCGTAAAAGAATTCATGAAAGTTGAACAGGTTGTTGTGTGTAAGGCTAACACCTTAGAAGGTGATACTTGGCTAGAAAAACTTCGCGAAATTTCAGAAGAGATTTTACAGGATTTAAAACTTCCTTACCGTGTTTTAAATATTTGTACTGGAGACATGGGTGCGGGCAAGTACAAGATGTATGACATTGAAACTTGGATGCCTGGACGCGGTAGCTACGGCGAAACTCATAGCGACTCAAATCTTACAGACTGGCAAGCACGTCGTTTGAACATTCGTTACAAAGATTCGGCAGGTAAAATTCAATATGCTTATACTTTAAACAATACTGCAGTGGCAAGTCCGCGTATTTTAATTGCAATTATGGAGAACTACCAGCAAGCTGATGGTAGTATTAAAGTTCCTGAAGTTTTGCAAAAATACGTAGGCACAGACACTATAAAGAAGAAATAAAATTATCTTAAAGTTTTGATTAAGCAAGATAAAATTAAGCAATGGCTGGCTTTCTTTAGCCAGAAAATCATTGCAAAGCACAAGCCGTTGATTATTGGCATTACTGGCAGCGTAGGAAAAACTTCTACACGCCATGCCATTGCAGCGGCTCTTTCTGCAAAGTATTCTTTGCGTGAACCGGAGAAAAATTATAATAATGAAATAGGTATTCCTTTAACGATCATTGGTGCAAAAGGATTGGATGAAGGCGGCTTGCATATTGCTGGGTTTAATTTTGGATGGTTGAGAGTGTTTGCAAAAGCACTAAATGTTTGGTTACTTCCGAGTGATTATCCTAAGGTACTTGTTTTGGAATATGGAATTGATCATCCAGGTGAAATGGATTTGCTTTTGAAAATTGCTCAGCCTAAGATCGCTGTGCTTACTACAATTGGCGTTTCTCATAAAGAACATTTTCCAAACAACGAAGCGATTGCACATGAGAAAGGCAAGATGGCTGCTAGTCTGCCAAGCAATGGAATTTTTATTTACAATGCAGATGATGTTCATGTTAAAGAGCAAACTAAGAGGACAAAAGCACACCTGCTTTCTTATGGGCGCAACGATGGCGAAGTGCACTTAGAAAAATTTGAAGAGAATTTGTCATTAAACCCCTCCACAAAAATTTTTGTGAAAAGCCCTATTCGTGATTTGAAAATTTCTATACCTGCTGTTGGTGCAGCGCATGTAGACGCGGTGCTTGCAGCTATGGCAGTTTGTGAAGCGCTGCAAGTAGACACAGAACTGATTTTGAAAGGAATGGCGACCTATAGAGGTGTTCCTGGTCGCTTGAATATTTTATCAGGGATTAAAAAATCAATTTTAATTGATGATACTTATAATGCAGCACCTCTTTCTATGCGCGAAGCTTTAAATTTGCTTGGTCGTTTTCCTGTATCGCACAAAGTTGCAGTACTTGGAGACATGCTCGAACTTGGTGATGATACAGATTCAGCTCATGAAGAAATGGGGAAAATTACCGCTTCTTTAAATTTGGAAGAATTAGTTACTGTTGGTGATCTAGGAAAGAAAATTGCAGAATCTGCAAAACAAGCCGGAATGCCAGAAGATAAAATTTTGTCTTTTGATACTAGCGATGAAGCAAAATCTATTGTATTAAATAATCTTAAGGCAGAAAGCGTTGTTCTGATTAAAGGTTCTCAGGGTGTGCGCATGGAAAAAATCACCAAAGAGCTGCTGGCTGAACCTATGGGCGCTACCCACTCTTTAGTAAGACAATACGGTCATTGGTTAGAGTAATTCGAAATCAACATCAAAAATGTTTTTTAACAAAAAGCAAAAATCAAAACTGGATCCAAAAGTAAGGTTCCAAAATAGGCAGTTTAATCAAAAGCTTAACCAAGCTCGTAATTTTAAGCGTGTTGCTAGACCTGTTTCTGAAAGCAATCTGGATCGCTTTTTAGAAAGCATTGGTCTAGGAAGCAGAATTATCCAAGGCTTACTAGCAATTTTGATACTAGCTGCTTTGTATTTGATCTACGCTCCAAACTTTTTAACTTTACAAAGCATTACTATTGAAGGAGCTTCCGAAGCTGACGCAAAAATAATAGAAGCTTCAATTCGTGATTCATTAGGCAGCGCTCCTTTCGTTAATCCTCAAAGTAATTTGGTTTTTTTAAGTCAGAGAAGAGTACAAGAAGCGACTGTTAAAGTGCCAGCTGTTTGGGAGATAGTCTCAGTCAAGAAAAATTATTCAACCAATAATTTGCATGTGTCTGTTGTATCAAAGTATGAAAAATTTTTAGTTAGAACAGCAGAACGAGTTTACGATGTTTATAATGATGGAACATTAAAGGGCGAGGCTGGTGTTAATCGCGATGATTGGGTATCTGTTGAAAATCCCAACATGATTAAGGTAGACATAGAAGCGCGTCTTTCAAGTTCTGATAATATTGAATTTTTTGGTGAAAATGCAATTCAGTACTTTACTGAACTTCAACATAATATTAGTGGTGTTGTTGGTTCGAAGATGATTTACTTAAGTTTGCCGAATCAAGAAATTCAAGTTCAAGATGATGCAGCTTCTACTCAAACAGTTACTCTGGATTCCGAAATACAAACTTCAGAGCAGAATATTAACGCTGACGATACTAAGCCGCAGGAAGCTTCAGAACCTTCTTCGGTTAAAAAAGATGTATCTCTAACAGAATTACCAGAGATTAAATTACCGATTGTGCCAGGGCAGCTAGATATTGTTATGCAAAAAGGATCAGATGCCAAGCGCACCTTTCGAGTTATAGTAGATACTAAAGAAACTGCGCATGATGTTGTACAACGCTTGAACATGCTTTTGTCTCAAACTTTACCAGAAAGGTATAATGCTTTGTCTTATATAGATTTGCGAGTGCGAAGCAGGGCTTATGTATGCTTGTTAGGAACGGTTTGTAATAGATAAAATAAAAACCCGGGTTTCCCCGGGTTTTTATTTAATTAACTTTATATTCTGTAGCATAGACCCATGTTCCAACATATGGCCTCACTTCAGCCTGACTTTTTTCATCTATTTGAACCCAGTTAGATGGAACTTCTGGTTTACTCCCACCGAAACCATTAGTCCAAATTAACCACACAGTATCACCGCTTTGAGTGTTTTCAGAAAAATTTTGCACTAAGTCTTCATCGGTTAGTATTGCTGTGCCTGCGTAGTGAGGAAGGTCTTTGGTATAGCTTCCATTTGTAAACAGTAATGGACGAACGCCGGTTTTATTGTAGTATTTGTAGTTAAAGAATTGGAAGCTGCTGCCTACATAGATTTTATGATTCGGCTCTACATTAGCATTTAAGAAATCACTAAGTGCAGCCATGCCTGGACGGTTTTGCGGTTCGGTTAATTGCCAGTAATTCCAAACTGAGTAAATGTTTGCTGCAACCAAAGCCATGGTAAATAGAATTGCGATTTGGCGAATGCGGAATTTAGCTAAGAATAGCGCCATTATCATCAAGTAAAAAGAAGA
>CAZGCV010000022.1:11235-11696 GCA_964524735.1 uncultured Candidatus Saccharibacteria bacterium
AGAACAGAATATAAAGTAACGAACCATGTAAACAGAACTGTCGCTTCCTTGGAGTTTGGCAAGTATTAAGAATAGGATTGCGCCTCCAAAAGGTGCTAAGAATCCTGTCAAGATAAGCCATTTTTCTGTTTCTGACCATTTCCATAGATATCTTATTATGGCTACAACAGTAATTACGGTAATAATCAAGAATGCCCATTGTGCTTCTGAGAAACGTCCGATCATTTCACCATAGTTCACAGGAATCTTTAATAATAATTCCCAAAGAGTTCCTGGTATGCTCCATAAATCCATTGGCGGAATCCAATATCCAGCACCAACTTGTTTGTATTGGAAAAGAAAAATTTTCAACCATGGTAGATAAGAGGCTAATATTGCAACTCCTGAGAGAATTACCCAAATATATTTTTTAAATTCAGTTCGGAAATAAATTACACAATACAACACACCGTAAGCGCCTA
>CAZGCV010000023.1:0-11597 GCA_964524735.1 uncultured Candidatus Saccharibacteria bacterium
TATTGAAGAGCTTCGTAAATTCTTTGCGCGTAGAAAAGCCTAGATTAGCAATTTTAAGGAATTATTCATTTAGGTTTCATACCGCAATGAAATAATATAAGTGTTCCTGCAGCCAGCAACGAGACTGGCCGTTAAAGTAAAAGCGGGGGCAGAAAGGATTTTCCATGTTCGGATCTAAACTAACAAAGAATGCTGTTAAAGATATGGTCCGGGAGTTATGGGATAGTACTTAGCAAATGACTGTAAAAGAAATATGAATGAAAAAGGAAAGACGAAGAGGAATCACAATTGAATAAGGAGATGCCAAGTTGCATAGCAATGCTTTTGCACGAAGTTATATTAGAAGCGAATCCAGCTTCAGCCGCACATCGGCAAAAAAAACAGACAACATAAAACCGCCCTTTACGTGAGAGGCGGTTTTATACTTTAGATTTTGCTTTAATGCAGCGGGTACAAGCCTTAACTCTGTTGCCGTGATCATCCCGTGTCCATTGCGTATTAGGCATTAGACGACGGATAGAAGCGCGCATAGAGTGAGAGCGCTTAATGGTCTTAGAGTAAGTCTTGCCGCAAACGGTACACATTCTTGGCATGAAAAATATATTGAATTTATTAAGGAAAATCAGATACTTGACTATTATAATACATGGGTATATATTTTGCAAGTGCCTGATTTTTTATAGACACAAAAACAAAATCTGCAGGAGGGGTAAATTTTTATGAGCTTAGTCCATTTAATATGGGCACTACCATTTTTGGTAATTATAATTGTTTTGCTGGTAAGCCATTTTTGTGTACTTTGCCCTAAAAAAGTGCGTAAAATTGTAGAATCAAAAGACTTGAAATTTATGGGCGGGGTTCCTATAAAAGGTCATATGCATTTCAGATATTGTATTGGCGATTACGTCTTTTGTATGCATATTAGCAATGACGGAAATTATCCAAGAAAGGTGGAAATAAGTTATACGGGCTGCTGGTATTGCAGAAACTCTATAGCAATAATTGCTTCAGGTGATAATAACCTTGTTGCGAATAATAATTATAAATTTTCTGGTCTCAGAGAACCTATTGAAATTGACCAAGAAGTTATCTGTGCAATTTGGCAAAAGGTGTTCAATAAAACTATCGCAATTCAGCAAGCTGTTTAATAAATAAAAGGACTGTGTTGTTTCGGTCCTTTTTTGTTATAATAAAATATATGGAAATAATAATTACTTTAGCAATTTTACTTTTTTCTGTAATTGTTCATGAAGTCATGCACGGTGTTGTGGCAGAGAAACTGGGGGATAGCACTGCTCGTGATGAAGGACGAATTACTTTGAATCCGATTCCTCATATAGATCCGTTCGGTTCTATTTTGCTCCCAGGTTTGCTTTTGCTTCTAAATAGTCCAATTATATTTGGGGCAGCTAAACCTGTACCAGTTAACTTTAATAATTTGCGTCCTCAAAAGCTGGGTATGGCTTTGGTTTCTATAGCTGGGCCAGGAAGCAACTTCATTTTGGCTGCAATATTCCTTGGAATATTTAAACTTGGATTGGGTAATGAAATTTCTGATCCAATTCTTTTGAAAGCTGCATTACTAAATGTTGTACTTGGAACTTTTAATGCGCTTCCAATTCCGCCGCTTGATGGCTCAAAGATTATTGCGTCTTTGCTTCCAACAAATGCAATGCATTGGATTTTGTCTATGGAGCAGTACGGATTCTTTATTGTGATTATATTCTTAATGCTAGGAATTCTAGATAAAATTTTAATCCCAGTGGTTACAGTATTCTTCCGACTGTTTGGTATAGCGATATAAAAAAAACGCGAAATCATTTTGATTTCGCGTATGGTTTGAGTTAAATATTTTCTTTCTACTGGTACATTTTTAAAAACTTTATTAGTATAGCATAATTATGCTAATTTGTCAATATCTAATGAATTTTACGCCAAAGAGCTAAATAACTTGCATTTTCTAGGAAAACTGCGTATAATAATCTTACAATTCTTTTAGAAGCCCCTTAAACAGGAATTACCGACACATTTGTTCGTAAAATGGGAATCAAGCGGCACAGGCTTCGTCGCAGTACCATTGAACGAAACCATAGAGAACTGACTCTAAGGTCAGTTTTTATGTTGTAAATTAACCGGGCGTGCTTTAATAGCACAAGTGTCAGCCCATCAAGGAAAGGTCATCAATAGATGCCAACTATTAACCAATTGGTTCGCAAAGGTCGCAAGCCTTTGAAAGCCAAAAGCAAATCACCAGCGTTGCAACGCCGCGTGAACTTGCTGAAAAACAAAACCTTGAACATGCCAGAAGGCGCTCCATTCATGCGCGGCGTATGTTTGAAGGTGTACACAACTACTCCTAAGAAGCCAAACTCTGCGCTTCGTAAAGTAGCTAAGATTAAATTGACTAACCAGATGGAAGTTTTGGCTTACATCCCAGGTGTAGGTCATAACTTGCAGGAACACAGCGTGGTAATGATCCGCGGTGGTCGTGTAAAAGATCTTCCGGGTGTTCGCTATCACATTGTTCGTGGTAAGTTGGACACATTAGGCGTTGACGGTCGTAAACGCTCTCGTAGTAAATACGGAACTAAGAAGCCATCAGCTTCTGCGTAATCCAGATTATAGAAGAAAGGAAAAACTAACATGCCACGTAGAGCACGAAGTTTTGAAAAACATTTACCAAACCCAGACCCAAAGTTTTCTAGCGTAAAATACGCTAAGTTCATTAACTATTTGATGGAACGCGGTAAGAAAACTGTGTCTCAAACAATTTTCTATGATGCATTAGACATCGTTGAATCAAAAATGAAGAAAGACAAAGACGCAGAAGTAACTGATCCTCGTCAGGTTTTCGACATTGCATTGAAAAATATTTCTCCACTGATGGAAATTAAAGGTCGCCGTATTGGCGGATCTAACTATCAGGTTCCTATGGAAGTACAAGAACCACGCCGTACCTCACTTGGTATGAAGTGGATGATTGCTGCAGCTCGCTCACGCAAAGGTGCTCCAATGCGTGAAAAGCTTGCTCAGGAAATTGTAGACGGTTTTAATAAAATCGGTGCAGCTGTTAAGAAGCGTGAAGATACTCACCGTATGGCTGAAGCAAACAAAGCATTTGCTCACTTCGCTCGTTTCGGTAATAAGCGTAAATAATTAGAAATCAAATATGCCTAGAGAATATCCAATTGAAGCGACCCGTAACATTGGGATTATCGCTCACATTGACGCCGGCAAAACTACAACTACCGAAGGTATTTTGTATAACACCGGTATGATCCACACAATCGGTGCAGTGCACGAAGGTGAAACTGTAACTGACTGGATGGAACAAGAACGCGAACGTGGTATTACTATCACTTCTGCGGCTGTAACTTGTTATTGGAAACCTCAGTACATTAAGATGGCTGACGGAACTGTTGATCAGTACAAAATCAACATTATCGACACACCAGGTCACGTAGACTTTACTGTAGAAGTAGAACGCTCACTTCGCGTTCTTGATGGTGCTATCACTGTCTTCGACGGTAAGATGGGTGTTGAACCTCAATCTGAAACTGTGTGGCGCCAAGCTGACAAGTACGGTGTGCCTCGCATGTGTTTCATTAACAAAATTAACCAAACTGGTGGTGACTTCTACAAGTCTTTAGATTCTATTCACACTCGTTTGACTAAGAATGCATATCCTGTTCAGCTTCCGATCGGTTTTGAAAAAGATATTGTTGGTGTTATTGACTTGGTGCAGATGAAGTCTTACACATACAAAGACTACACTGACAAAGAATTTACTATCGGCGAAGTTCCAGCTGATATGAAAGAAAAAGCTGAAAAATACCGCCAAGAATTAATTGAAAAGGTTGTTGAATTCGACGATCAGTTAATGGAAAAATACTTGGGCGGGGAAGCGTTAACAGAAGAAGAGCTTTTGGGTGCAATCCGTAAAGCAACTCGTTCTGGTGATTTCTATCCTGTATTCGGTGGTGATGGTCGCGGTATCATTGTTCGTACTTTGCTTGATGCAGTTGGTAACTTCTTACCATCTCCAACAGACAAAGAACCTGTTAAAGGTACAAATCCTAAAACTGGTGAAGAACTTGTTCGCAAGCCTTCTGATGATGAACCTTTCACAGCTCTTGCTTTCAAAATCGCAACTGACCCATTCGTAGGTCGTCTTGCTTTCTTCCGCGTTTACTCCGGAACTTTGGAAGCTGGTTCTTACGTTTTGAACGCTCGAACTGGAAACAAAGAACGTGTTGGTCGTATTGTGCGCATGCGTGCAGATCAGCGCGATGAAGTGAAACAGGTATTCGCTGGTGACATCTGTGCGTTGGTAGGTCCAAAAGATACTATCACTGCAGATACACTTTGTGCTGAAAACGCTCCAATTGAACTTGAAAAGATTAAGTTTGCTGAACCAGTTATCTCTATGGCGATTGAGCCAAAGACAAAAGCTGACCAAGAAAAAA
The DNA here is from genome assembly GCA_964524735.1 of uncultured Candidatus Saccharibacteria bacterium. GTDB lineage: Bacteria > Patescibacteriota > Doudnabacteria > UBA920 > UBA920 > UBA920. Next base: position 4,467 of record CAZGCV010000023.1, read on the forward strand.
TGGGTATTGCGATGCAAAAACTTGCTGAAGAAGATCCAACATTCAAAGTTAGCTCTGATCACGAAACTCAAGAAACTATTATTGCTGGTATGGGTGAACTTCACCTTGAAATTCTTGTAGATCGTATGAAGCGCGAGTTCAAAGTTGAAGCTAATGTTGGTAAGCCTCAAGTTGCTTACAAAGAAAGCTTTAAGAAACTTGCTGAAGCTGAACATAAGTTTATTCGTCAGTCAGGTGGTCGCGGACAATACGGTCACGTTTACTTGCGTGTTGAACCTCTTGAAGCAGGCAAAGGTTATGAATTCGTTGATGAGATTGTGGGTGGTGTAATTCCAAAAGAATACATCAAACCGATTGATAAAGGTATTCAAGAATCTGCTGCAAATGGTGTTATCGCTGGATACCCATTGGTAGACTTCAAAGCTACTGTTTACGATGGTAGCTATCACGAAGTTGACTCTTCTGAAATGGCTTTCAAAATTGCTGCGTCTAAGGCGTTGCAGGAAGCTGTTCGCAAGGGTGACCCAATCTTGCTAGAACCTGTAATGAAAGTTGTTGTTACAACTCCAGAAACAAATATGGGTGATGTAATTGGTGACTTGAACTCTAAGCGTGCGAAAGTTCAGGATATGGAAGACATTACTGGACGTAAAGTTGTTACAGCTTTTGTTCCTTTGGCTGAAATGTTTGGTTACGCAACTCAATTGCGTTCTATGACACAAGGTCAAGCATCTTCTATTATGGAATTCGATCATTATGAAGAAGTTCCTAAGAATGTTGCTGCGGGTATTATTGAATCCCGTGAAGGTATGAACGCTCGTAAAGGACAATAATTATATATATAAAAGACCACCCAGTTACTGGGTGGTCTTTTTATTTGCCAAAATTAGCACGAACAGACTATCATATAGTTATGAATTTAAAAGACTTTTTACAATTGGCAGGGCAGCAGGGGAAAGTAATAGTAATGGGTGATGATGGTAATGTAAAAGGTGTTTTTTTGCCTTTTGATGAATATCAGAAATTGTCAGGAAATCCAACTAAGCCTCAACCACAAGAAGATATTACAGAAAAAGTTAATCGTGAAATTTTGAGAGCTCAGCTGGAAGAGGTAATTTCAACCACAGACGGTGGTACCGCAAATTCTCAATTTTCTGTCCCGGAACCCTTGGTAATAGAAGAGCCAGCTGAACGCATTGACTCTTTAATTAGCAAGCGTGCTCAGCATTTGTTTAAATCAATTCCAAATTACGATTATATTCCTCCAGAAGTCGCAAGTACAAGCGACGAAGAAATCAAACCAAATTTTGATGACATATAAAAACCAAAGCTCAAAAGCTTTGGTTTTTAGTTTTATACCAATGTCACATTTTCATTGACTGGTTTCCAAACACCCAATTCTTTGCTACGCATCACTTCATTATGTATTTCACCACTGACTGAATGCATGCTTCCTGGGCCTTGGGTGCGATATTGTAGTTCAGGCGAGTTAGTTAAAACAGTTTCGCGGATAAAATCCGCAACTTTATCTTCATCTTTGTGGTATGAATATTTTTCTTCCACCATTTGGCCATTTTTGTAAACGCGCCAATGAACACGGTATAGCTTGTATGACATTAGATTATACCTCCTAAGTATGATAATTCGAGTGTAACTCCAAATCATTTAAAGCACAAGTGAATGTCAGGCGATTTAGCTTGACACTGTGTCCAAAACTCCTTAGAATATATTGTGATTGGCGTGCCGCAAAGCCGCCAATTTTATAGTCAGATCATTAATATTTGAATAGACGTATTGCAGTCCTGATGTTCCCTGGATTCCAAAGTATAATTTCCGGCGAACGCTGGTAGAAACGAAAAGATAAAAAGAGAGACCCTCTCTTTTTCCTCGCATCGATAGGGGAAGGAGCGAGGGTATCTCGGGGCATCCCGCATACTAAATTCAATGAAAGGTATTATCAAATGGCAGAAGCATTTGATCGTTCCAAGACGCACGTAAACGTGGGTACTATTGGTCACGTTGACCATGGTAAGACCACTTTGACTGCGGCTATCACAACTGTGTTGGCAAAGTCTGGAAATGCGAAAGCAAAAGACTACGCTAGCATCGACAATGCGCCTGAAGAACGTGCTCGTGGTATCACCATTAACACTTCTCACGCTGAATACGAATCAGAAAAGCGTCACTACGCTCACGTAGACTGTCCTGGTCACGCCGACTACATCAAGAACATGATTACCGGTGCTGCTCAAATGGACGGTGCTATCCTTGTAGTATCTGCGACTGATGGTCCTATGCCTCAGACTCGCGAACACATCTTGCTTGCTCGTCAGGTAGGTGTACCTCACATCGTTGTTTACATGAACAAATGTGATATGGTTCAGGATGCTGAACTTCTTGACTTGGTAGAAGAAGAAATTCGCGACTTGCTTACTAAGTACGAATTCCCAGGTAAAGACACTCCAATCATCCGCGGTTCTGCGTTGAAAGCATTGGAAGGCGACACTTCTGATTTGGGTGAACCATCTATCCAGAAGCTTGTAGAAGCTTTGGATACTTTCATCCCAGATCCAGAACGCGCTACTGACCAACCATTCTTGATGCCGATTGAAGACATCTTCACTATTGAAGGTCGCGGTACTGTGGTAACTGGTCGTATCGAACGTGGTGAAATCAACATCAACGAAGAAGTTGAAATCGTTGGTATTCGCCCAACCTCAAAGACTGTTGTTACTGGTGTTGAAATGTTCAACAAACAGCTAGACAAGGGTATGGCAGGTGACAACGCAGGTTTGTTGCTTCGCGGTGTTAAGAAAGAAGAAGTAGAACGCGGTCAGGTTTTGGCTAAGACTGGTTCTATCACTCCTCACACTGAATTCGAAGCTGAAGTATACATCTTGAACAAAGAAGAAGGCGGACGCCACACTCCTTTCTTCAAGGGTTACAAGCCTCAGTTCTACGTACGTACTACTGACGTAACTGGTGAAGTTATTTTGCCAGAAGGTCAGGAAATGGTTATGCCAGGTGATACTGTAACTATCAACGTTAAGTTGATCACTCCAGTAGCCTTGGAAGAAAAGGGTAAATTCGCGATTCGCGAAGGTGGCCGTACCGTTGGTGCAGGTGTAGTAACTAAGATTGTTAAATAGCATTTTAAAACTCCCCCAGAAATGGGGGAGTTTATTTTATTAATCAATACATAAATATGGGAATAAAATTTGGAGAAATAGATTCAGGGCAAATTATAGAAAATGAATTTCGTATAGGTGTTCTTGAAAGACTATTGGAGTCAATTATAAACAATAATTCTTCTCTAACAAGACCAAATTCAGATGAAATAGCTAGCATTAAGCAGGCTTCTTTAAAAGCATTACAAAAAAAATACCCGAACTCGGGAATTAATTTAAATTAATGATATGTCAGAAAATAATGATGGACAATTTACCCTGCATGGAAGTAATGGTATTTATAAAACTAAGTTACACGGAGCCGAACAACAGTTATATATAGTTGCTGGAGAAACTTTAGAAACTCTTAATACGTATTCGGATGATTTTCAAATATTTTTGACCATGTCTTCTATCGCTCTAGGTAGCTTTTTAAGCTCATTGCCTACATATAATTCTAATCGAATTTCTCAAACATTAATGTGGGTTTCATTAGTAGTATTAATATTGGCTACATTTCTTCTTAGTAGAAGCTGGAAAAAAATTTCTTCTATCAAAAAGAAGCTTTTCGTCGAATATGATGTAGAGGAAAGATTTAGAATAATCGAAGCTCATTATGGTTTGCTTACTGATAAAATTGATGTTACTGAAAAACTAAATACTTTAATAAGTAATGACTCTTTATCATTTGTTGGTGATAATGCAACAGCCGGAGGGGATCCATTACCAGGAACAGGAAAAAAATGGATAATAAAGTATATTAATAATGGTTCCATAAATCAGAAAGAATTTAACGAAAATTCAACAATTAACCTGCCATAGTTATTAATTCAGGGATATTTTAGGTATTTTGTCAAATATTCAGAAAATCTTAGAATTTTCCTCAGAAACATTTGACATTTCCTGAAAAGTAGTCTAAAATATTCAAGAATAGCTGAATATCCATTTAGCTATATTTTAAAGCCTTTAAAAATCGCTTAAACAAGCATAAAAAGGCAATCTTTAACAAGACTCATTAACAACTTTAATGGAAAAGGTAGCTCACAAACCGAAAATCAGAATCAAGATCCGTGCTTACGACCACAAGCTTATTGATCAAAGCTCTAAGCAGATCGTGGAAACAGCTAAGCGTACCGGAGCTCAGATTTCTGGTCCAGTTCCACTTCCTACAGAGAAGAAAAAGTACACAGTACTTCGTTCTACTTTCGTACACAAGGATAGCCGTGAACAGTTCGAAATGCGCGTACACAAGCGTATGATCGATATTTTGGAACCAACTCCTAAAACCATTGATTCTTTGACCAACCTAAACCTGCCTGCAGGTGTAGATGTTGAGATCAAAATGAGTTAATCACAATTTCTACATTCGTAGATAAGTTCTGCGGGTTACGAGCCTAAAAGACTCGCCCCATGGCAGAATACTATTTACCAAACATATAAAACCGTCTTTTGTTAGATGTATTTTTATGTGCTGGGTAAATAGCCCAGTTTTTTGTTTAATTAGCAGAAAATTGTTTACATGCTTACCAACTTAATGGTTCGCATTGCAAATAGTTTTCTGCTCATAAAGCAAGGCAAGTAATTAAACGATGAATGATGTCCGTCATAAGTTTCGGACCACTCATAATCAGAAAATAACGACATGAACTTCATAGTTGGAAAAAAACTTAACATGACCCAGTTCTTTGCTGAAAACGGCGAAGTAATCCCGGTGACTGTTGTATCTGTACCAGAAATGGTAGTAACACAGGTAAAAACTGTTGATTCTAAAGACAAGTACAATGCTGTACAAGTTGGCATCTCAACAGATATTGCTGGTAGCAAAAATGCTAATAAGGCTAAAGCTGGTCACAGCAAGAACCTTGGACAATTTGGAAAATTTGTTGAATTCCGTGTTGATGACACTGCAGAATACGCAGTTGGAAACAAGATTGATAGCAGCAAGTTTGAAGTCGGTGAAGTAGTTGATGTAATCGGTTCCATGAAAGGACGTGGATTCACTGGTGTAATGAAGCGTCATGGGTTTGCTGGTTTTCCAGCATCTCATGGTCACGACAAGCCTCGTTCTGTTGGTTCTATCGGATCTCGTTATCCGCAACACGTTAACAAGGGTCGCCGCATGGCTGGTCATATGGGTACTCAAAATGTAACTGTAAAAAACCTCCAAATTGTAGACATTGATTCTGAAAAAGGCTTAGTAATGGTAAAGGGTGCAATCCCTGGTCCTAACACTGGCATGGTGAAAATCATTTCTACTGGAACTGTTAAACCATTAGTAGTAGCTGCTCCAGAAGCAGACAAGAAGAAGAAATAATTTCGTTTAGTACAAAGATATGAAAATCTCAGTATACAATCAAAAAGCTGAAGTAGTAGGCGAAATTGAGCTTAACGACAAAATCTTTGCTGTTAAGCCAACTCTTCACCTTCTTTCAGAAGCAGTTCGCATCCAAGCTTCAAATGCTCGTAAAGGATTGGCTAATACCAAAACTCGCGGCGAAGTAAGCGGTGGTGGTAAGAAGCCATGGAAGCAAAAAGGTACTGGCCGTGCTCGTGCTGGTTCTATCCGTAGCCCGATCTGGCGCCACGGTGGTGTAACCTTCGGACCTACTTCAGACCGTAATTGGTCATTGAAGATCAACAAGAAAGCTAAAACTAAAGCGTTGTTTATGTCTCTTTCAGACAAAGTAACCGATGGCAAGCTAATTGTTGTTGAAGGTATGAACCTTGAAGCTGCTAAGACTAAGCAGTTCGTAGAAATCATGCAGTCCTTTGAATCAAAACTTTCTAACGTATTTGGTAAGAAGCAAATGTTGGTTCTTCCAAAGAAAGATGACAGTTTGGTTCGCGCATCACGTAATATTCCACAAGTTACAACAACCTTGGCAACAAGCCTGAACGTAACAGATGTGTTGAAAGCAGATGCAATGGTAATCATGAAAGACAGCTTGGCTGTAATTGAAAAAACTTACTTAAAGACTCCTAAAGCAATTACTAAATAATTTATGGCTCTATTTTCTAAAAAAGAGAATACTGAAGAAGTAAAGACTGAAACTCCTGCAGCTGATGCAGTTGTAACAGAATCTACTCCTACAACCGTAGCATTGGATGCAAAAGCATCTCGTAATTTAGTGGTGCCTCGTCTTTCAGAAAAAGCAGGTCGTCTAAACACTTTGAACAAATATGTATTCACTGTTTGGGGAAAGTCTAATAAGATTGAAGTCCGCAAATCAGTTGAAGCTCAGTACGGTGTTAAGATCGCTAACGTAAACATGATTGTGATGGCAGGTAAAACTCGTCGTTATGGTCGTCGCTACGGAGTTACTCAGAATTACAAGAAAGCAATTGTTACCTTAACCCCTAATAGCAAGAAGATCGATTTGGTTGAACCTAGCTAAACTATTTTATATAAACTATGGCAGTTAAACTCTACAAACCAATAACTCCAGGACGTCGCTTTGCTAGCGTTACTGATTTCTCCGTACTTAGCAAAAACGAAAAAACTCCAAAAGGTTTAATCGTTTCAAAAGGCAAGCAAGCAGGACGTAACAACTCCGGTAAAATTACTGTTCGCCATCAAGGTGGCGGAAGCAAGAAGAAAATCCGTGTTGTTGATTTCTCTCGCGTTGACCGCAAAGATATTCCAGGAACTGTAAAGACTATTGAATACGATCCAACTCGTACAGCATTCATCTCTTTAATCTTTTATAAAGATGGTGTAAAGCGTTTCATTATTTCCCCGCAGGGAATTAAAGTAGGCGATACAGTAATGTTCAGTGAAAAAGCTGAAATTCATCCAGGAAACCGTTTGCCTATGTCTCATATTCCAATCGGTACTCAGGTTCACGATGTAGAATTGATTCCAGGTCACGGCGGTAAAATTGCTCGCAGCGCAGGAAGCTCTCTATTATTACAGAACGTTGAAGGCGGTTACGCTCTTCTAAAGATGCCATCTGGTGAAATTCGC
>CAZGCV010000024.1:0-9357 GCA_964524735.1 uncultured Candidatus Saccharibacteria bacterium
GGCAAACTAATGGCGGCAATCATAATCCATTCACTAAAATCTAAAGCAGCAGTCTTCATGAATTGCTGCAAGAAAGGATTGTAAATAATTAACACATGCAAACATGCGACCAAAATGGTAGCGCCAATCAAATAAGGGTTTCCCAATAGATTCTTAAAAGCAGAGCCTTTTTCACTACGACAATTCCATGCGTTAATCCATTGCAAGACAGCCAAAGCCGTCAATGCTATTGTAGTTGCTTTTGCATAATCTCCATCTTTGTAATAAAAGAATAATGCCAACGTTCCTGCAGCCATTACAGCCCCCATCATCAACATTCTAGACAACATTAATTTATTGAAGATGTATTTACTGGTTTTCAATTTTCCTCCACGAAGCAAATCTGATTCATTTGGCTCCAAAGCAAAAGTAATAGTCAAAACTCCGTCAGTTACAAAATTCAACCACAAAATTTGGACTGCCACTATAGGCAAAGGCCAGCCAACAAACATAGATATAGCAATTACAAATAGCACTCCAACACTAGTCGAACACAAATACAGCAATGCTCGTTCTATTGTTTTATAAATACTTCTACCCTCTTCGACTGCCGCTGCAATAGTAGCAAAATTGTCATCCAGTAAAACAATGTCCGCAGATTCTTTTGTAACTTCTGTTCCAGATACTCCCATAGCAATACCCAAGTCCGCGGCAACCAAAGGAGGAACATCATTCACCCCGTCGCCTGTCATTGCAACAATATGACCATCAGCTTTAAGTGATTGCACTATTCTTAATTTATGATGAGGAGTCACTCTAGCAAAAACGCTTGCAGTTTTAAGCTGATTACGAAGCTCCGAGTCTGTCATAGCTTCTACTTGATCACCAGTAATAACTATGTCACCTGTTCTAAAAATACCAGCCTGCTTGGCAATTGCCTGAGCAGTCAGCTTATGATCGCCAGTAATCATAACAATTCTAATCCCACCTGATTGAACTGCTTCTACTGCTGCAGGAACTTCGCGATGCAAAGAATCACGCATGCCGTATAAACCAGCAAAAGTCATCTTAGATATACTTTGCGGATCAACCATACCAGAGACCTCAGAAAAAGCAAACGCTACAACACGTAAACCATCACTCACTAAGTGAGTGACTTTGTCGTGCATATCTTTTTCTGGTATGTCACATAATCTTGCCACTGCTTCTGGTGCGCCAACAACAGCCAAAATTTTCTTCTTCCCATCTTCATAAACAACGCCATGAAATTTTGTCTGATATTCAAATGGGATTTCCTGCAAAACGGGATGCCTGGACTTCATGTCATCAAGCTTGAATCCGATTTTTTCAGCCAAGACCAAAAGCGCCCCTTCTGTTGGGTCTCCAGAGACTTTCCAGCTTTGAGTTTCATCTATATATAAAAGCTCGGCTGAAGCAAATGCTGCAATCTTCCCTGCCAAAACCAACTCAGGAATGTCTAAAGGAGAAACTGCGTTGTGTCCGTGAAGAACTTCACCTTTCGGCTCATAACCATTCCCTGTTACTGTAAATTGTTTACCTTGCACCACAACTGTTTCTACCACCAATTCATTCTTAGTAATGGTACCTGTTTTATCTACACAAATAATATCTGTTTGGCCAAGAGCCTCTACTGCAGCCAATTTTTTAACCAAAGCTTTACGCTTGCTCATTTTCCATACACCATTAGCCAAAACCAGCGTCATTACTACAGGAAGACCTTCTGGAATCATTGATACTGCTAGAGACACAACTGTTTTTATCATTTCTGTAAAAGTTTGTCCCATTAGAATACCAATTGCGAACATAAATACAGAAATTATGAGTACAACCAACATGATTATTTTAGAAAGGGCTCTGATATTTTTTTGCAAAGGAATTTCAGTTTCGCCTTCTTTTTCTAATTCAGCGGAAATCTTTCCTATTTCAGTCTGAAGACCGATTCCTGTAATAACCATTTCTCCTCTACCAGAAACCGCATGTGTACCTTTAAAAAGCATATTTCTTTGTTGCGAAGGCTGGGACTGCTCACCAGAATTATTACCTTCTATAGATTCAGAAATCTTAGTAACTGGTTCAGATTCTCCTGTTAGCGAAGCCTCATCTACTGTTAAACCTTGAGATGTTAACAGACGTCCATCAGCTGGAATTTTATCCCCTTCTCTAAGAAGAACAACATCACCAGGTACCAAAGATGTATCGAGTATCAAAGTTTCAACACCCGAACGTCTGACTAACGCATTAGTCTGAACGAATTTCTTCAACGCTGCCAAAGTATCTTGAGCACGGCCTTCTTGCACAGCACCTATAACCGCATTCAAAATCAAAACAGCCGCAATAACAACACTGTCTGTGTATTCACGCATCAATAGCACAATAACTGTTACGGCTAATAAAATATAAACTAACGGGCTTGTAAATTGGCGTAAAAAAATCAAAAACCAGCTGTCAGTCTTTGCTTCAGGCAGCTTGTTTGGTCCATATAAAGTTTGATTAGCTAATACAACCTCGTGAGTTAGGCCATCGGTTGAAGAATTAAACTGAGCTAAAACTTGATCTGGTGTTTGTTCGTACCAATTTTGTTTCATTAAAAATTTTTGTTTTAATTTGAGTTTTTATTTTTGATTCATATCTGTAATACGTTTAGTCATGTAAGTAGCAATGCTGACCCATATGATATATGGCAACATTAAACCACTAGCAATAGGAGAAGCAAAGTACATTAAAATAGTTGCAATAATTGTGGTAGCGTTCAGTTTATTTATATGTTTATATGCTTTTTGCAAATCTCGTTCTATAAAGAAAGTTCTGCTCCATGTTGCATTTAAATATAAATTAACAAGTAACACTCCTGCTGTTACATAATGCATCCATGAAAATACTGGAACATTCCAGTACCACAATACCGCCAAACCAGTGACGACATAAATGAAAAACCAGATTTCCCGAATCAAACTTGGTTCAGGAGACCAAGAAGGTTTTCGTAAATTTTCATACCAGTTATCGCTCAGACCTTGCTTGGTAAAACGAGCGCCATAGTATGCTGTTACTATTATTAAAATTAGAATTAAAATGTAATTAATTATGTCCATAAATTTGATTTACTTACTACCAACTTCCACCACCGCCGCCTCCGCCGCCTCCGCCAGAGCCGCCACCAGAGAAACCGCTACCACCTCCCGCGGAAGTAGCCATGGCAGACTTTGCAGTCGATTGCATAGAATCAGAAAAATGATTCATTGAACCAGCAAAAAACCCAGCATTAAATGCAGCACCTGTTGAATCATTGTACCAAGAAGGAGCTTTGTTTAAATCTTGAAACTGACTAGCCCAAGCTCGCTCAACTCCAAGTGCAATTGCAAAGGGCAAAAGCATTTCGAAAACCTGAGGAGATTTTTCGGGAGCATTGTGAAAATTCAATCGATCTTTCTCAGCAACAGTTAAATACTGCTCCAGACCTTTAATATGCGCTGCAGCATCAGCGCCTTTTTGAGTGCGGGCTGGCATAATAAATGAAAAACCGATTACGATAGCGCCTGAAACAATTGCGGATAGAACTCCCAAGAAGCCGATCAAATTTCCTAACAGCATGGCAGTTAAAAAAGTTCCTAATAACCCTAATCCAAACCAAAGCGCCATAACAGTAGTTGGATTAGCTTTATAATAATTACTCTTCACTAACTCTTTCATAACTTCTGATTTTATTTTTACCAGACTGCTTCCAAAAGTACGATCTGTTTTTAACTCTGAAAGCTTGCTAGTGGTTTTTCCACCTGTAAACAAGTCATACAAAAGTGCCGCTGTTTGTGCAGGTAAGCCATTAGGAGTTTTGTCAGTTCTAAAGAACTCGTAATCTTGTCCTTTGAAAACCAGCATTTTTTTAGTTTCAATTCTTTGAATTGTTATGTAACCATGCGCAGCCAACCATATAACTTCAGCAGCAATATCTTTGTCTGTTGTGTTGTTGTGGATTAAACTCCCTGCGTACATTGCAGATAGATTATCTGGCGCGTCATACTGAGCTACTATTGAATTCTTATTTTTAGCATCTCGACCATACTTGTACCATAAAAAGTACATAATTAGGAAAACCAAAAACGGTAATAATAAAATACCGTTATCTATAAATATATCCCAAAATTTCTGGGCAGTTGTAGGCTGCTCAAGAGCTCCTGCGCGCATACCAACAACCACAGTCAACCCTTCACCAGCTGCAATTGAATCTATTGAACCGATTGTGACAATATTTGTATTACCACCAGAAATTGTACAACGTTTTTCATTACTGCCAGGTGCTCCGGTAAAACATTCAGTTTGAGTTATTGCTTCTGGTCCGCGAATAATTGCTTCGCCTTTGATAATAGGAACAGTCCAGCCGGTTCCGATAGCATTCCAGTACAATTCGTCATGAGTATCAAAATAGTTTACAGCCCGCTTAACGGTATAAGAAATTTTATACGTATTCTGACCTGTTACATATTCATCTGCATCGCCAATTTTTAGATGCACTTCCCCGCCGGAAGTAGACTTTTCAAAATTAATATCTGCCTCTTTTTCATTTTTAACTGAGACATCGCTGATTCTTAACTTAAACGTGCCCCCGCGTGCTTTATATTTATATGGAATATCTCTGAAAATACCATGTCTCTGGTCTTCGCCAAAATCATAGGTAATAGTTTCAACAACATTAATACTACTATCTTGATTTATAGTAATATCTGTAAGATAACTGCTAATATTTTCTTCAGCTTGAGCATTGGCAGTAAATACAAATACAAAAAAGCTTGCTAAAACCGAAGCTGCAAAAATTTTGAAAATATTCTTAAACATAAAATTATTTTTAAAGTTTGTCTGCAATTTGTCCCACGGCAATACCGACTGCAATTGCCAAGCCACCCATAAATAAAGTAAGTAAACCATCCTTTAATGCATGAGCTTTAAACATTCTTCCATTAAAAATCCCAAGCATAAACAAAGATACCAAAGTCAAACCAATTGACCACAGGACAGCCATATTACCTGATTTTATTAAGTACGGAGTTAAAGGAATCAGACCAGCAACAATATAAGATATAAACATTACAGCAGCTGCAATTATCGGCTGTTTCATGTTAGTCTCTTTCTTTGACTCATATTCCTCAACAGAATGTTCAGACAACAAGCTACCAACAGCCATTGAAATAGCTTCAACAAAAATTAATACCACACCAGTTAAAATAATATGCTTCGATGACATTCCTGCAACAGCAATACCAGCCAGCAAGCCAACTGTTGAAACCAAACTATCTTCTACGCCAAATGTAAAATTTCGAATTATTAAACTGTAATTTTTACTAGCCTTTACCATAAATTATTTATTAGTGCTTCCGAATCCTGACTCGCCTCTTTCAGTATCTTCTAACTCATCAACAAAAATTGGCTCTGGAGTAATAATGGCTTCTATAATAAACTGAGCAATTCGATCTCCTGGCTTAATTTCAAAGTCGACACTACTGTGGTTAGCAAGAATGCAAATTAATTCACCTCGGTAATCAGAGTCTATAACTCCACCGATAGTGCCAATACCATTTTTCGCAGCCCACCCAGACCGAGCAGCTATCCTTCCATAGTATCCAACTGGAATTGCAACTGCCAAACCAGTATGAACTAAAGCGGTACCTTGTGCAGGAACAACAATACCTTCAATCGATGACAAGTCTAATGCTGCAGCACTCACACTACCCCGAGAAGGTAAAACAGCATTTTCATTAAGTTTTTTGAACTGAATATGTTCAATCATATTATCATTATAGCATGCTAAGCGCTTGATTATGGCGCAGCAATCACTTCAAGTGTTATACTATATACAACATTTTATATGGAAGAAATTACCCGCAGACTTCGGAATAACCCACTACCAGTAGTCTTGTTTACAATTTTTGTAGACATGCTTGGCTACGGAATCCTAATTCCCGTTGTTCCTTTATTACTAGGAGCTGAAAATTCATCTTTTTCTGTCTTACCAGCAGGAATGTCTATAGATCAAGGATACATACTGCTTGGCTTTTTAGTAGCATCTTATCCTTTTATGCAATTTATTGCTACGCCAATCCTCGGACAGATTTCAGATAAATTTGGACGCAAAAAAGTTCTAGCAATCGCCTTAAGTGGAACATGTCTTTCTTATATAGGATTCGCGATTGGAATTATTACAAAAAATATTCCTCTACTATTTATTTCCCGCGCTTTTGACGGAGCAACAGGCGGAAATATTTCCGTTGCCCAAGCTGCTATTGCAGATATTTCCAATCCGGAAAACAGAGCGCGCAACTTCGGATTCATCGGAGCTGCATTTGGACTAGGTTTAATTATTGGTCCGTATGTAGGAGGAAAACTTTCAGATCCAAACTTAGTACACTGGTTCTCTCCCTCTACCCCGTTTTGGTTTGCCGCAATTTTAAGTTTCGTGAATGTAATATCAGTTTTATTTTTATTCCCAGAAACTTTGCAAGGAGTTCGCAAGAATATTAGCATTCAATGGCTTCGTTCCATAAAAAACATAATTGCTGCCTACAGACTGAAATCTTTGCGAGTTCCGTTCATTAGCTCTTTCATGTTTCAGGCAGGATTCAGTTTCTTTATTACTTTTTTCAGTGTTTATCTAATCCGTAAATTTGGCTTCACTCAAGGCAATATTGGTGACTTCTTTGCGTACATAGGTGTATGGACGGTGTTTTCTCAAGTATTTGTTAACAGCAATGTTTCCAAGTGGTTCAATGAATATAATATATTACGGATTAGCTTGATAGCCTTAGCTGGAGCAATAGCTTTATTCTTTGCACCAGAAACAGGATGGGGCTTACTGTTTATAGTTCCATTCTTTGCCATGTTCATCGGTCTAGTTCAGGCCAACTTCCTTTCTCTAATAAGCAAATCTGCTGGTCCTGAACATCAAGGTGAAATTTTAGGAGTAAATTCAAGTATTAGCACTCTTGGACAATCTCTGCCTCCAGTTCTGTCTGGATACATCGCAGCCATGCTGACACCCAATGCTCCTATTATTATATCTGCTGTAATAATTTTGGCAGCTGGAGTATTCTTTGTTCTGTTTTATAAGCCTCATGATAAAAAAGAAACCGCTCTATTCTAGAGCGGTTTTTAAATTTTAAATTAAACTACTAAATAATTGTCTTCGTCTTGTTCTTTTTGATCAGCCATGCGGTTTAAAATTTCTTCCAAGTCTTCATCACTGTAAAAATCGATAGTAATTTTTCCACCACGACCTTGGCGCTGAACCTTAACCTGGGCACCAAGTCGACCGCGCAACTCAGTCTCAATAGCCAAAAGCTTGGGATCCGGAGTTGCAGCATCAATACGACGACGAACAGCAATTTCCCGAACCTTTGCTTCTACCTGACGAACATTCAAACCTTGATCCAAAATATTCTGATACATAAGAATCATTTTCTCAATATCAGGTAATCCTAAAATAGCACGAGCATGACCTTCAGAAATTTTACCTTCAATTACCCCACGTTGAATTTCTGCAGGCAAGTTTAATAAGCGCAGAGTGTTAGCCACTGCACTTCTTGATTTACCTACTTTTTTAGCAACCTGATCCTGAGTTAAATGAAACTCTTTAATCATTCTGTCATAACCGCGCGCTTCTTCTATTGCATTTAAATCTTGTCTCTGCGTGTTTTCAATTAAAGCAACTTCAAGCTTAGTTTGGTTATGCAAACTTGATTTTACAATTGCTGGAATTTTGGTAAGACCAGCTAGCTGAGATGCTCGAAAACGACGTTCACCCACAACTATTTCATAACCATTTGGAGTTTCAGTTACAACCAAAGGCTGAATTACACCATGCTCCTTAATAGAGCTCGCAAGCTCTTCTAAAGCTTCTTGCTTGAATTGCGTACGAGGCTGATATGGATTAGCAACGATCTGAGAAATTTCCAGTTCTTTAATTGCGCTATCTGCATAAGACACTTTTTCTGTTGGATCTGTATTCACAACAGGCTCTTCTACTACAGAAGATGATGTCGATGTTGAAGCAAATGGTTCTGAAAAAAGTGCTTCAGAAAAACTTTGCTGCACAGATTCAACAAGAGGCTCTTCAATAGCTACAGCAAGTGGCTCTGTAGAAGCAACTTGTTCTGTCTCATGTGTTATTGCTGGAGCAGGCTGAAAAACATTTCTTGGTATTTCAAAAGAAATAGGCTTTGGAATCTGATGGATTGGTGCATACTGATTCGCAGATGTCGGCTCGTTAAAATCATCAATCGGATTCGGATTGAAGCTAGGTTTTGGAGCATCTGCTTTTGGCTGATAATTTGACTGATTCGGATTTATCGGAGTAATGCCGTCCATGTGACTTTGTTTTAGTTTGAATAACTCTTGGTGGCCGAGGAGGGAGTTGAACCCTCACACCCGAAGATACACGATTTTGAGTCGTGCGCGTCTGCCAGTTCCGCCACTCGGCCATCAAGAAATATCCATATTCATTTTTCAGACGCTTTGCCTGCGGCAAGCGCCATACCTTTTCCGACCACTCGGCCATCAAGAAATATTCAAGAAGTATTCAATTTCTGTCTAGATACTGGGGTATTGTATCAAAAATTTAAACCTAAGTAAAGAAGGCAGCGCCACCCAAATATACAACCAAAACCCCTACGACTGAACCCAAAGCTGCGCCTGCTAATATATCAGATGGCCAATGATACCCAAGCACAACTCTTGCCATACCAGCCAAAATTGAAGCCGCTATTAAAACAATACCGAAAACCGGAATATACATTAATATTACCGTTGCCACAGAAAAATATGCTGTAGTATGACGTGAAGGAAAAGAATTATGAATTTTAGTTTTCCAGGAAAAAAAGTTTGAAGTTATTGGCGTAAAATTCATTTTCTGATATGGACGCTGTCTTTTGTATAGTAGATTTATCAAACTCACAATACCACCACGTGCAATTGCAAATGAAATAGCTAACAGAATATAAACCTGATTTCTTACGCTAGCAAACTCTGGTTCGAAATATATTGCCAATGCTGCTGCAGCAAAAAATAAAAAAGCGTAGTTACTCCAGAACTGCCAAAAATAACGAAATAGCTTATTTTCATTAAGCTGTTTTTGCCAATTCAAATAATTTGATTCACTCATTAACGCCATAAGTAAACTATTAATATTAAGGATGCTAAAGCTAAGCGATACCAACCAAATAAATCAAAAGAACGGCTCTCTACATAACGCATCAGAAAATGAATTGCTATAAAGCCAAACACTGCCGCGGAAACAAAACCAATAAATACACCTGTTAAGTTAGGCTGTGAAAATATTGCTGGTAATTCTAAAACCCCGGCTCCTAAAATAATAGG
>CAZGCV010000025.1:0-9166 GCA_964524735.1 uncultured Candidatus Saccharibacteria bacterium
GCCTCGCGCTCCAATTGTTGGAACTGGTATGGAAGCAAAAGCAGCCCGTGACTCTGGTCAGGTGATTATCAGCCAAGAAGATGGTGAGGTTATCTCAGTAGTAGGCGATAAGATTACTGTTAAAGGTTCCAAGACAATTGAATATCCATTGCTTAAGTTCATTCGTACCAACAGCGGTACTTCTATGAACCAAATTAATCGTGTTCAAAAAGGACAAAAGGTTAAAGCTGGGGATGTTTTAGCAGATGGTACTTCTACTGAACGCGGTGAACTTGCTCTTGGGCAAAATGTACTTGTAGCGTTTATGTCTTGGGAAGGTGGTAACTATGAAGACGCGATTTTGCTTTCTTCTCGTTTAGTACAAGACGACTACTATACTTCTGTTCATATTGAAGATTTCAAAATTGATATCCGCGATACAAAACTAGGACCTGAAGTTGTTACTCGTGATATTCCAAATGTTGGTGAAGAAAAACTTAAGAACTTAGATGAACAAGGCGTTGTGCGCATTGGCGCACAGGTTAAAGCTGGTGATATCTTGGTTGGAAAAATTACACCTAAAGGTGAAACTGATTTAACAGCTGAAGAAAAACTTCTGCGCGTTATCTTTGGTGAAAAGTCTCGTGATGTAAAAGATACTTCTTTAACACTTCCTCATGGGGAATATGGTAAAGTTGTAAACATTCGTGAATTCTCTCGCGATAATGGCGACAAGTTGCAATCCGGTGTTATCCGCTCTATTCAAGTTTCTATTGCAGTACTTCGTAAGATCCAGGTTGGTGACAAGATGGCTGGTCGTCACGGTAACAAGGGTATTATCTCTCGTATCGTTCCTGCAGAAGATATGCCATTCATGGCAGATGGTACTCCGGTAGATATCATTTTGAACCCGCTTGGTATTGTATCTCGTATGAACTTGGGTCAGGTTCTTGAAACTCACTTAGGTTTCGCAGCTCGCAAGCTAGGTTATCATGCTGCAACTCCGGTATTGGATGGTATGACTGAAGAACAGATTAAAGAAGAATTAAAGAAAGCAGGTATTCCAGAAAACGGTAAAGTAACTTTGTACGATGGTAAAACTGGTGAAGCATTTGATGAGCCTGTAATGGTTGGTGTGAAATACTTCTTGAAACTTCATCACTTAGTAGACGACAAGATGCATGCCCGTTCAACTGGACCATACAGCTTAATTACTCAGCAGCCGTTGGGTGGTAAAGCTCAAATGGGTGGACAGCGTTTCGGTGAAATGGAAGTGTGGGCGCTAGAAGGTTATGGTGCAGCTCACACTCTACAAGAAATGTTGACTATTAAATCCGATGACGTTGTTGGTCGCAGTAAAACTTACGAAGCAATTGTAAAAGGTGAACCGATTAAGAAGCCAAACGTTCCAGAGTCTTTCCGTGTATTGATTAAAGAATTACAATCTCTTGGTCTAGATGTAGACCTTCTAGGTGTTAATGGCTCTATGAGTATGCAGGATGTCATCCCTGGCGAAAGTGAAGATGGCAACTCCGCTGAAGGCGGGGAAGCAGTGGCTGTAGTCGAGCAGTCTGGACCTTCTCTCTTTGACGAACCGGATAAGAAGAAGAAAAAGAAGAAAGAATAATTTAAGGAGTAAAATCATATGTTAACTCAAACTGAAGATTTCAAAGGTGTAAAAATCAAACTAGCCTCTCCGGAAACTATTCTTGAATGGTCATACGGTGAAGTAACAAAACCTGAAACGATTAACTACCGTACACAGCGTCCTGAAAAAGAAGGTTTGTTTGATGAAAAGATTTTCGGTCCAATCAAGGACTGGGAATGTTACTGTGGTAAATACAAACGTATTCGCTACAAAAATATTGTTTGTGATAAATGTGGAGTTGAAGTAACTAAGTCTAGTGTTCGTCGTGAACGCATGGGTCATATTACTTTGGCTGTACCTGTTGCTCATATTTGGTTCTTGCGTTCTGTGCCAAGTCGCCTTGGTTTAATCCTAGATCTTGGTGTTCAGGAACTTGAACGATGTGTTTATTTTGCTGCTTACATTATCACTTCTGTTGATGAAGAAGCTCGCACAAATACAATTGAACAAATTGAAGCTGAATTCAAAATCAAGAAAAAGGAAATTGAAAACCGTTACGAAACTTTGATTGGTAAAATCCGTGCTGAAGGCTCTAAAGATGTAAAAGGCGATGCAGATGTACACGGTGCAAAGGTAGATGCTGAAATTACTAAGATTAAGGATCTATGGCAAGCTGAAGTTAATACGTTGGAAACAATTCGTGACCAAGCGCGCTCTGAACTTAAATCTATTAAGAAATACCAGATTATCTCTGAACTTGCTTACCGTGATCTTTCTTTGAAGTACGGTCCTGTTTTCACTGCAGGTATTGGTGCTGAAGCAGTTAAATCTTTACTTGAAGAATTAAACTTGGAAGAACTTGCGCAAGATATTGAAGCACAACTTGCAAACACTGAAGGTCAGGCTGCAAAGAAAATGATGCGTCGTCTTAAGCTGGTTAAATCTTTAATTAAATCTGGTCTTCGCCCTGAATGGATGCTGATCACGCATCTTCCAGTTATTCCACCGGACCTTCGTCCTATGGTTCAGCTTGATGGTGGTCGTTTTGCGGCTTCAGATTTGAATGACTTGTACCGTCGGGTTATTAACCGCAACAATCGTTTGAAGAAACTTTTGGAAATTAAATCTCCTGAAGTTATTACTCGCAACGAAAAGCGCATGCTTCAAGAAGCGGTTGATGCATTAATCGACAACTCAGTTCGCCATGGAAAAGAAGTTACTGCATCAACAGGACAAAAGCGTAAGCTTCGTTCTTTGGCAGACATGCTTAAAGGTAAGCAGGGACGTTTCCGTCAGAACTTGCTTGGTAAGCGTGTAGACTATTCTGGACGTTCTGTAATTGTAGTAGGTCCAAATTTGAAATTGCACCAATGTGGTTTGCCTAAAGCAATGGCTTTGGAACTTTTCAAACCATTCGTTATTTCTAAATTGATTTCTCGCGAGTACGCTCATAACGTTCGTTCTGCGAACCGTTTGATTGAACAAGGTCGTACAGAAGTGTGGGACATTTTAGAAGAGGTTACTGCAGATCACTATGTACTGCTAAACCGTGCTCCGACCCTTCACCGTTTAGGTTTCCAGGCGTTCCAACCGATTTTGATTGAAGGTAAAGCTATTCAGCTTCATCCAATGGTTTGTGCTGCGTTTAACGCTGACTTCGATGGTGACCAAATGGCTGTTCACGTTCCTTTGACTGAAGCAGCGCAAAAAGAAGCACGTGAGATTATGGTATCTTCTCATAACTTGCTTAAACCTGCATCTGGTCAACCGGTAATGACTCCTGACAAAGACGCAGTAGTAGGTTGTTACTATATTACTAAAACTCGTGCTGGTTTGAAGGGTGAAGGCAAGGTATTCGCTGATCGTCAAGAAGCGATTCTTGCATACAACAACAAGCATGTTCACATTCAGGCTTTAGTTAAAGTTCGCATGCCTGATGGAGAAATAATTGAAACTTCTGTTGGTCGCTTGATCTTCAACAAGATCGTTCCAGAAGAAATGGGTTACCGCAACGATGCATTCGATAAGAAGAAATTACAAGCATTGGTTCGTGAAGCTTATCGTTTGTTCGGACCAGAACGCACCGCAGAATTGATCGACGAAATTAAGCGCACGGGTTTCTACTACATGAAACAGTCTGGATTGTCTTGGGGTATGGATGACCTTCGCGTTCCAGAAGACAAATACGCTTTGCTTAGCCAAGCTGACTCTGAAGTACAGCAAGTTCGTGAACAGTTCATGGAAGGTTTGCTTACTGAAGACGAACGCTATGGTCGAGTTGTAGAAATTTGGGCAGATGTATCTGAAAAGATTGCTAAGGGTGTGGTTGGTACTGTTACTGAACACTCTAGTGTAAACTATTTCGTATCATCTGGTGCTCGTGGATCTTTCTCTCAGATTACTCAGATGTCCGGACTTAAAGGTTTGGTGGTAAACCCTGGTGGTCGTACTATTGAACTTCCAGTTCGTGGTTCCTTCAAAGAAGGTTTGGGTGTACTTGAATACTTCATTTCTACTCACGGTTCTCGTAAAGGTATGTCTGACACTGCTCTTCGTACAGCAGACGCTGGTTATCTAACTCGTCGTTTGGTAGACGTTGCTCAGGATGTAGTTGTGAATGCAGAAGACTGTGGAACAAAAGATTATGACATGATTACACTTGCTGAAAGTGAAATTATGAACCAGTCTTTTGAAAACCGATTGTTTGGACGTGTTGCTGCTGCAGAAGTAAAAACTGATTCCGGCGAAGTACTTGTGAAAAAGAATCAAGGTATTGATGAACAGACTGCAAAGAAAATTGCTGAATCAGGAATTACTGAAGTTAAATCTCGTTCTGTATTGAAATGTAAATTGATTCGCGGTATCTGTCAGTTGTGTTACGGTTATGACCTTGGTTTCAATGCTATGGTTAAACCAGGTGCTGCTGTAGGTATTGTGGCTGCTCAAGCAATTGGTGAACCGGGTACTCAGCTTACTATGCGTACTTTCCACACTGGTGGATCTGCATCTGTAAGCGACATCACTCAAGGTTTGCCTCGTGTAGAAGAATTGTTCGAAGCTCGCGAACCGAAAGGTATGGCTACTGTTGCAGAAATTTCCGGTAAGGTTTCCGTTAGCATTGCTCCAACTCGTGAACAGGTAATTCGCATTGAAGGTCAGAATGTTGAGTCTCAAACCCTTTCGCTTCCAACTGGTAAAGATGCGTTGATCAAAGACGGTACTCATGTAGGTATTGGTGATGCGTTGTACGAAGATGAAAACGGCGCATTGGTTAAAGCTAGTGCTGCAGGTATTGCTCAGGTTTCAAACGGCAACATCAAACTTATTCATGAAGGTGATGACTTACGGGAATACATTATTCCTCGCGGATTCTCCTTAACTATTAAAGATGGCGACTTGGTTTACCCAGGACAGCCTTTGACCGAAGGTAGTATTAACCCAAACCAAGTACTTGAACTTATGGGTGCTGAAGCTGCTCAGAAATATATAGTAAAAGAAGTTCAAGATATTTATGTTTCTCAAGGTCAGCAAATTCATGATAAGCACGTTGAAGTTATTGCTCGTCAAATGTTCTCTAAGATGCGCATCACAGAATCAGGCGATTCTGAATTAGTGCTAGGTGATATGGTAGACAAGTCTAAGCTTCAAGAGATTAACGAACAATTGGAAGCTGATGGTCGTGCTCCGGCTCAGGCAGAACAATTGTTGATGGGTATTACTAAAATCTCTCTATCTACTGAAAGCTTCTTGGCTGCTGCTTCTTTCCAGGAAACTACTCGTGTATTGATTGAAGCTGCTGTTACAGGAAAAACTGATTACTTGCGTGGTCTTAAAGAAAACGTAATCATTGGTAAGCTAATTCCTGCGGGAACTGGTTTCTCTGATGAAATAGCGGAAGAAAATCTTAAATCACAACCTCTTCCTATTGAATAGTTGATATAAATTATCACAACTTAACAATAGATAACAAAAATACCCGTTCTCAGATTATTGAGGACGGGTATTTTGTATGATGATTCATCATAAATATTTTTCATATCTTTACAATCAGGCTAAAATCTGCTATAATTAATACAGTTAAATTAAACATGCGTATTTACCAGAGTAAATTCGTACAAGGAAACAAAAATAAAATGAAAAAGCTATTAAATAGCTGGGTTTCAAAGGTTTTGGTTGTATCTATGGCTTTTGCGGTTATAGGTATTCAGATGGAAGTTAATACAGCTTTCGCTGCATCTATTACTAGTGCCTCAGATAACATGAGTCGTTTGGCGGCAAGCACTGCTTCAAACCATGAAATCAAGTTTGTTACTCCAACAGGAGTAACCAGTGGTCAGACTATTACTTTGACCTTTTCTGCTGATTTTACTGGTGTCAGTGGTATTACATTTAATGATGTAGACTTCGCTATTGGTACAACTAACAACTGTACAACAGCTACATTCAACGAAGCAACTTTGGCAGCAGCTCCTTCTGGTGCTACTTGGGGACTTGCTTCATCAGGATCAATTATTACATTAACTTCTGGTACAGATACTGTTACAGCTGATCGTTGTATTCGATTTGAAATCGGTACAAATGCAACAACAGGTGCTACTGGTGTTAACCAGATCACAAACGGTGCTGCAGATGATGATGATACTATCACAATCGGTGGTACTTTCGGTGATACTGGTGTAATAGCTGTAGATATTATTACTGATGACCAAGTGGTTATTACAGCTACTCTTGGACCAAGTATTTCTTTTGCTATCTCAGACAATGCTATTGGTTTTGGTGCTCTAACATTGGGAGCATCTAGATACGCAGATGGTACTGGCGCTGGTAGCGCATCAGAAGTAGACGCACACACCTTAACTGCAGCTACTAATGCTACAAGTGGTTATGTAATTTATGTCGTAGGTCCTACGCTAACAAGCGGTGGTAATGACATTAATGCAATCGGCGGTGTAAATACTGCGCCTGCTCCTGGTACTGAACAGTTCGGTGCTCGTTATACAGCAACTGGCGGTAGTGGTACAGTAAGCGCTCCATATGCGGCATCAGGATTTGCATACGATGCAACTACTGTTCAGGATCAGATTGCATCTGCTTCAGCTGCAACTGATACTACTACTTACGGAGCTCGTTACGTGGCTAATATCAGTACCGGTACAGCAGCGGGTAACTATTCTACTACCCTTACATACACAGCAACAGCTTCATTCTAATTCGAAGCTTTCTACATGTGCTATAATTTAAGTACTAGCAAATTTAGTAGATTACTCTGGTGAACTTAAAAACAATCTTTAACTCAGATATTAAAAGATACTCTCTGGCAATTTCCTTGGCCGGGGGTATCTTTTTGATTTTTAGTGCTTTTGTTGGTATTTTTGCCAATCAAGCAAAGGCAATTAATATTAGCCCTCCTAGAATTGAATTAAGCGGAGATCCTGGAACTATAATTAATTCAGAAATTAAAGTATTAAATGACTCTCTAAATAGAGCCACTTATTATACTCAAGTTGAAAATTTTGAAGCAGGGGATGAATCAGGTAGTCCTCAATTCGTTCAAAGTAAAGAAGGTTTGGCTGTATGGACAAAAGTAACAAATACAGTTACTGCGAATGCGGGAGAGCAGGTAACAGTTCCTTTTTCAATTACAATTCCTAAAAACGCAGAGCCAGGTGGTTACTTTGCCTCTATATTTATTCGTACTACTCCACCAAGTTCTGAAGCCGGTGAAGTTAGTATCGGTGCTCGTTTAGGAAGTTTGGTATTGCTAAGGGTTAATGGAGATATAAAAGAAGGTGTAGATATTCTTGAATTTTCTTCAAAGGATAATAAACGTTTTTACACTTCTCTACCAGTAGAGCTTTATTACAGATTCCAAAACACTGGTAATGATCGCGTTAAACCAGAAGGTGATATTGTAATAAAAAATCTAATCGGATTAAAAGCAAAAATTTTAAATGCTAACCGAACAGAAGGAAGTGTTCTGCCGCAAAGTATTCGTAGGTTTGAAATGTCATGGGTTAACGGCGGTGGCGGTCAGGAAGATGTAAAGACTGAAGCTTCATCTAGGAATTCTGGCGGATTTTTTGAAGAAGTGAAATATCAAATTAGTCATTTCGCATTTGGTTATTACACAGCAAATTTAGATATTACTTTTGGTGAAAACAATAATACTGCTGCTGGTAAATTTAGATTTTTCGTTTTCCCATGGCAACTTTTGACTGTGTTTGTAGTAAGTTTGATTGTTGCGATAGTCGTTTTACGATTCATAGTACGAAGATACAATAGTTATATTATTAGCAAGCATCAACCACCAATTAGATAATGTTGAATCAA
This sequence comes from uncultured Candidatus Saccharibacteria bacterium, assembly GCA_964524735.1. Lineage (GTDB taxonomy): Bacteria > Patescibacteriota > Doudnabacteria > UBA920 > UBA920 > UBA920. The sequence goes on from CAZGCV010000025.1 coordinate 7,898, forward strand.
AAGAGCCTCCTCGGAGGCTCTTTTATTGTGTTATTATATAAATAATATGAAGAAATTTAAAAATAAAATCCAAAATAGATATATTGCAGTTTTTGCTGTTCTTTTACTGATACTGGTTCCAGCAGTGGCTATTGCTCAAACCATGACGGGAAGTAGCTATCAGTTAGAGAATTCAACTTTTGATGGCGGTGGGGAAAATAGTTCTTCAACAAATTATTCTTCACGAGATTCTATTGGCGGTAGTGTTGAAAGCGGTGATAGTCAGTCCGCTAATTATGTAAACCCAGCTGGTTTCCAGCAAGGTGCTTATCCTGGTGTTCCTGGTCAGCCAACTTTTGTTAACACCGGAGGTAATTTATATAACGCTTTGGACTTTGTAGTGGTGCAAGGAGACGGACAACAATCTGACACTACTTACGCTATTGCGATTTCTTCAGACAATTTTGTAACTACAAATTTTGTTCAGGCAGATGGAACTGTTGGATCAAACGAAGCTTGGCAAAATTATATTGGCTGGAACAGCGGAGTGGGGGAGCGAATCACTGGACTTGCGCCGAGCACTGCTTACAAAATAAAAGTGAAAGCCAGTTACGGTAGCGGTAGTGATGCCGAAGATTCTGAAAGCGGTTATTCATTAGAGGCATCTGCTTCTACAGTCGGACCTTCGTTAATAGTTTCTATTACCGGAGTTAATTCCGGGGTTAGTATAGCTGGTGTTACTACAACAGTAAGTAGTACTTCTACTACTATGGGATTTGGAAGTTTAACATTGGGAGATGCTTTTCCAAATATCGCAGCCCAGACAATTACAGTTAGCACTAATGCAACTGGAGGTTACACTACAACTGCTCAAGAAGATGGGCCTTTAAGAACTGGAATTGGAAATCAAATAGCAACTGTTTCGGGTACTAATGCTTCACCTGTTGCATTCGGTACAGGGGTTAATGCTGGGCGGTTTGGTTATCACACAACAGATAGCAGTCTATGCACAGGATTATCTAATAGATTTGCGGTGAACGATACTTACGCAGCGATGGACTTGTTGCCTTATGAAATAGCTTGTAGTTTAGGGCCAGTAATAAATGAATCAACTGATATAGTTTATAAGTTAGTAGTTGGTAATGTGCAAGAAGCAGGTAATTATCAAAACATAGTTACTTATATTACAACAGCAACTTACTAGAATAGAATGAAAAAAATATTTTTAATCTTACTAATAGTTATTTGTATTCCAATCCCAGCGGTTGCGCAAAATACAGATTTACAACA
>CAZGCV010000026.1:0-579 GCA_964524735.1 uncultured Candidatus Saccharibacteria bacterium
CGAATTAGTTGAATAAATTTAAATCAAAAATTAAAAACAAATTAAAACAAACATGAATTTCGAAAATATTCCGCGAAAATATGTACTGGGTGCAATTTTGGGTCTGATTGTTATTCTAATAACAGTCACTGTTATTAACCCAGGCTCTTTAATTTTTAAAGATAATACGGATTATGATGCGCTTCGTAAACAAGCTCAAGACGAAGCTAAAGAATATGAAGCAATGCTTGCTTCAGTTGCCCCTGACTATCAGGCGAGTCAACAGTTGCTGCAGAAAATTGCTTCCGAAGATTTGGTTCGTAAAGAAGTGGAAAGTTCTTTGCAGACAAGCCAAAGAATCGTTGTACCAACAATCTCAAATTCTGAGTTAAATATTTCTGACAGAGTAGATTTGCCGAATGTTGTGAATTACATGAACCAGTTTAATTCTATGGTTCAGAATTACAATAATGATGTTAGCACTAAAGTTGCTTCAGTTTTCAGTGCAAACGCTGATATTCAATCTATTCGTGATGCTAATACCCGGACCACTGAGTTGGTAAATATCTTACGCGGGATGCCTGTTCCGGAAACAGTTAT
>CAZGCV010000026.1:589-8080 GCA_964524735.1 uncultured Candidatus Saccharibacteria bacterium
AGCAGCTTCATATGCACAAGATAATACTTTAGAGCCGTGGTCATCAGTTTATGGACAGTATGCTGTTATTGATAACCGCTTGGATACTTCAAAAACTGAATTGAATAAACTAGAACAACGATATGCATATGATTTCAGCGTTCCAAATGAACAAAACCATAGTTTGCTAATTAAGTCAGCAAATGCGCAATGGATAGTAACCGATGTATGGCAGAAAGTTTGGGAAGGTATCAAGATTGGCTTGGCTAAATCTTTCGCAGCCTTTTCTATAAATATGTTAGACAAACTTGTTCAGCATATTGAAAAGAATTTTGCTATTGCTAGCCAGTTGTATTATTCAAATGATCTTGGCAGATTCTACTCTGTAGAATACATGCAAAAGTTTGTTCAAGATCCATTAGATCAAGACATTATTCAGAAGTTTTTGCCTCAATATTTTTGTGTAAATCCAACCGCAGGTGAATTAAAACAAATCTTTACAGCTAAAGCACGTGCGAATCAGGGCACAGATATGGTGATAGATCCAAATGATCCTCAGTTTTTGACTAAGCTTGCAAGGCTCGGTGGTGATGAACGTAATTATTCCGGCTGGTGGGAAGACTATTACACTACTTTAGCTGCTCAGACTCAAAGGGAGGCAGAAACAGCAGCTGCAAAAGAAGTACTGAGTCCTGGTTTGAAGAGCGGGCGAGACATTGTAAATGGTCAAATTAACAAGACTATGGCATCAATTTTTAATGTTAAGGAAGCTGCCATTTCTAACACAATAGGTTTGGGAACAGGTAATGCAGATAATCCAGTTGGGCAAATAGTCGCTGGCGTTGTTGAGGGGTTGGTTAATAAGTTTGTATTTACTCCAATTGGTGGAGGCTCTTCTGGGGGAGGTATTGGTATTATTGCTGAACAGAATGTTTGTTTGAAGACCCCACAAATGAAACCAATAGCTGCGCTTCCAGGCAGTGAATATGATAACCCAAATGGAGAACTTCCTGGGGATATCCCACTTCCGCCAGCGCCAGGGACCACACCTCCATTTAACCCTCGTAATTAAAAAGTTTTCTTAATATGTTCAAGCAAATACCCTGAGTCATCAGGGTATTTGTGATATAATATAGATAATTATGGAAGAAACAAACCCTGAAATTGAACCTCAATTGAATGAAGAAAAAAAGATGTCAGTAAAAATGACATTTTTAACTATGGCTGTAATCAGTCTGGTTTTTGGTATGGCTGGAGGGGTTTACGGTGCATTAAATTTGTCGCAAAGACCAGGAATTCAAAAACTGTTTGGTCAGGCGCCAAACCAGTCTGGGCAAGCTATAAATCAAAATATTGTTTTAGATGAGCAGTCAGCAGTTACTGAAGTTGTAAAAAGCGCTAGTCCAGCTGTGGTTTCTATTGTTGTGTCTAGAGAAGTTGGGAATTTGTTTCCGTTTTTTGGAAATCAATCTGGTAGTAACTTACAACAAGTTGGTGCTGGAACCGGATTTTTTGTTAGTGCAGATGGATTGGTTTTGACTAACAAGCATGTTGTGAGTGATAGTCGCGCACAATATACAGTTGTCACTAACGATGGTAAGCAATATGAAGCAAAAGTTGTTGCTCAGGATCCTTCTAACGATTTAGCAGTGGTTAAAGTTGAAATTGCCAATGCTCCGCATCTTTCTTTTGCTGATTCAGAAAATCTAGAGTTAGGACAACACGTAGTTGCTATTGGTAACTCGCTTGGTCAATTTCAAAATACTGTGACTACAGGAGTTGTTTCAGGGCTTTCTCGCAGTATTGTGGCAGGAGATAGAACGGGTCGAGAGCAGCTTGAGGGGGTAATACAAACAGATGCAGCAATTAATCCGGGTAATTCCGGCGGGCCTTTGTTGAACATTGCTGGACAGGTAATTGGTGTTAATACTGCTGTTTCAGAACAAGGTCAGCTTGTTGGATTTGCGATTCCTTCAAATGATGCAAAAGTTGCCTTGGATAGTTATTTGCGTAGCGGAAAAATTGTTCGACCATTCCTTGGTGTAAGATATATGGTAGTTAATGAAGCTATTGCAGAACAAATGGGTTTGCGTCGTGATTCAGGAGCGTTGTTAATTCGCGGCAGTTCTACAGCCGATTTTGCTGTTGTCCCTGGAAGTCCTGCAGATAGAGCTGGCTTAAAAGAAGGGGATATTATTTTGGATATTAACGGCACTCAGATAAACGAAGAAAATTCTCTTGCATCTGTAATGAAAAAATTTAAACCGAATGACAGGGTTATGGTTAAAGTGTTTTCTGGTGATTCGGAAAAGACTATTCCAGTGACTTTAGGGGAAACAAATTAATGAGAATTTTAGGAATAGATTACGGCAGCAAAAGAGTCGGGCTGGCGGTCTCTGATGAAACTCATACTATTGCCCGCGAGCTGACTATTCTAAGTCCGAAAGATTTTTGGGATCAGATTGAGGAGCTAATAAAAAAAGAAGAAATTTCTAGAATTATTATTGGATTACCCTTGAATATGTCTGGAGAGCAAACCGAAACTACTAGAAATGTTCAAGAATTTGCAGATAAGCTCGAAGCTCAATTAAATTTACCAGTTGAGTATATGGATGAACGGCTTTCTAGTGTCATGGCTGAGCATCTTCCTGGGGGTAAAAAAAATATAGACAGCCTAGCAGCGCAAATTATTTTGCAAAACTATCTCGATAAAATAAAAAACTAAATGTCACAATTCAGACAAAATCCAATAACCAAGCAATGGGTCTTAATAGCTCCGGCACGCGCAAAGCGTCCGGAAGACTTTCGTACTTATAGTGTAATGGCTGGCTTGCCAGAATTAGATCCTGGTTGTGTATTTTGTCCTGGTAATGAAGAAAAGAATCCAGATTTATGTGATGATGTATGCCGTATTCCAGCTGGTAAAGAATGGCAATTGCGTGTTATTCCAAATAAGTACAAAGCTTTAGATCATGCTCCTGTGTATTCACAGAAAGATTTTTACCATTCTCGCAGTGGTTACGGTGATCATGAAGTAATTGTAACGCGCAAGCATAATGAGCCGGTAGCTATGCAGTCGGCCCAGTTAATCGCACTAAGTTTACAAAACTTTAAAGACAGAATTATAGCTTTGTCTAAAGACGAGAAAACTGCTTATGTCCAAATTTTTCATAATCACGGACGAGACTCTGGTGCTTCATTAGCGCATCCGCATTATCAGATTCTTTCTACGCCAATGGTGCCGCCGCATATTCATGCAGAAATTTCTGGGGCTTATCACTATCATAAGCATCATAATTCTTGTGTGTACTGCGATATCATGAAAGAAGAATCTCGAGCGAAAGAGCGTTTAGTATATGAGGATGAACATTTTATGGTGATTTCTGCATATGCTTCTCGCAGTCCTTTTGAAACTTGGATTTTGCCAAAACGTCACTCTGCTCGTTACGAAGATATTTCCGAAAAAGAAATCACACATTTAGCACATGCACTTAAGCGTGTGCTTGGGGCTTTGTACACAAAGCTTTCAGATCCGCCCCTGAACTTTTACATTCACACCATGCCAGTTAAAAAAGATCGTCATACTATGCAAGAAGAAGGAAGTTATCATTGGCATCTGACTGTGTTTCCGCGTTTAACTATTTGGGCGGGATTTGAATATTCAACAGGTATTCCAGTCAATCCTATGCCGCCTGAAGAAACCGCTAAGTTCTTAAGAGGAGAATAACTATGTCTAGAAAATTAATTGTCGGAAATTGGAAATTAAATCCAATGAAAGTTGAAGAAGCTGTTGGGTTGGCTTCAAGAATTGAAGTCGTTACTCATAATGATGTTGTTGTTTGTCCGCCAATGCCATTCATGGAATCTATTGAGTATCCTCATATTGGTGCACAAGATTGTTCACCTTACATTAAAGGTGCTTATACAGGTGAGGTTTCTCCGGCTCAGCTTGCGAGTATGGGGGTAAAGTATTGTATTGTTGGTCATAGCGAGCGTAGAACTATGGGCGAGTCAGATGAATTGATAAATGCGAAAATTAAATCGTTGTTAGAATTTAAAATAACTCCAATTTTGTGCGTGGGTTATGGTACAACAGTTCAAGAAGATGAGCTAGAAGTGGCTGAAGTTATTGGTCAGCAGCTGGTAGATGATTTAATGGATGTTGATCCTGCAAAAGTTGTTGTGGCGTATGAGCCGGTCTGGGCTATTGGCAGTGGTAAGCCTGCAACAGCAGATCATGCTGAACAAATTGCTTTGTATATTACAACTAAGCACGGTGTGAAGCGTGTTTTATATGGCGGTAGTGTAAACAGTACAAATGCTGCTCAATTTTTGGTTCAGCCTCATGTTGCTGGGTTGTTAGTGGGTGGTGCGAGTTTGCTTCCAGATGATTTTAATAAAATTATTGAGCTATAAAATGATTTATATTGGCGCTGATCATGGCGGTTTTAAAATGAAAGAGCAGTTAAAAAAGTTTTTGCAAAAACAAAAACTTGATTTTACTGATGTTGGCGCAAAAACTTTGAAAGCAGGGGATGACTATCCAGACTATGCAAAGTTGGTAGCAAAAAAAGTTTCGCAAAATCCTTTGCGCAACTTGGGGATTTTAATTTGTCGCAGTGGACAAGGTGTGTGCATTGCTGCAAATAAATTTAAGCATGTACGAGCAAGTTTGGTTTGGAATACCATCCAAGCAGAAATGAGTAGGAACGATGATATGGCAAACGTTTTGTGTTTACCTAGTGATCATGTTTCTCAAAAAGATGCAGAAGCAATCGCAAAAGTTTGGCTAAATACGCCTTATTCTACCGAAGCTCGACACATAAGAAGAATAAAAAAAATCAGCGCTTTGGAAAAATGATAATCCCAGCCATTTTAGAAAAAACTCCTCAAGGATTTGCGGAAAAGATAACCAAAATTCAAACTCTGAAAAACATCAAACGTATTCAGGTGGATTTTTGTGATGGCGTATTTGTGCAAAATAGTACAATTGCAATTCAGGAATTTGCGTTAATAGGAAGTTTGTCGAAAAAATTCGAATGGGAAGCGCATTTGATGATAGATCATCCGAGTAACTTTGAGCATTATAAAAACGCTGGATTCAGCACAATTATATTGCATTATGAAAGCTTTGACGGAGAAGTGCAGCTAGAAGAGGCTATAGAACATATTGTTATGCTCGGCATGAAACCTGCTGTTGCAATTAATCCAGATACACCAGTTTCGGTTTTGCGTTATTATAGCGATAACATACAGCAATTCACTATTATGTCTGTTCATCCTGGAAAGCAGGGTAATCCGTTTATCTCTGAAGCGATAGATCGAGTTAGGGAATTGAGAGATTTGGCGCCAAATGTTACAATAGAAGTAGATGGCGGAGTTAATGCTCATAATGCAGCAGCTCTTATCCATGCTGGTGCTGACTACTTAGCTGTTGGTTCAGCGCTATTTGAAACAGAAGACATAAAACAAAATTACCAAGACATTGAATCTGCAGGAACTTCAATATAAAGCAAATGATATCCGTCAGGATATTATTAATATGCTCGTTGAGGCTGGCTCTGGTCACAGTGCCGGCCCTTTAGACATGGCTGATATTTTTACTGCGTTGTATTTTAAGCTCATGAAGCATGATCCGCATAATCCAACTTGGTCTGGACGAGACCGTTTGGTACTTTCTTGCGGACATATTTGCCCAGTTTTGTATGCGACTTTAGCAGAAGCAGGGTATTTTCCAGTTGAAGAATTAAAAACTTTGCGTAAACTTGGAACGCGATTGCATGGACATCCCCATAACTTGGCTTTGCCAGGGATAGAGACTTCTTCTGGGCCTTTGGCGCAAGGAGCTTCTCAGGCTGTGGGAATTGCATTGGCTTTGCGAATGGATCACATGAAAAATCGTGTATATTTGGTTATGTCTGATGGTGAGCAAAATGAAGGTCAGATTTGGGAAGCAGTAATGTTGGCTGGGAAAGAAAAATTACATAACCTAACTGCAATTATCGACCGTAATAATATTCAGATTGATGGATTTACAGAAGATGTAATGCCTTTGGAAAATCTTCGTGAAAAGTACGAAGCTTTTAATTGGCATGTTTTGGAAGTAGATGGGCATAATATGTCGGCAATAATAGATGCGTATAAAGAAGCTGAAGCAATTTATGAAAAACCAACTGTAATTATTGCGCATACTATTCCAGGTAAAGGCGTTGATTTTATGGAAGGTAAATATGAATGGCATGGTAAGCCTCCTTCAAAGAAAGAAGCAGATGAAGCATTAAAGGATTTACGTACTTTGCGCGGTCAAATTAGGAGTGAACATGAATAACATGCTAAACCCTGAACAAAAACTTAATTCAAAAATCGGTCAGTCCGAAATAGAACAAGTCCCGACACGAGATGGTTTCGGTGAAGGTCTTTTATATTTAGGCGAACATAATCCAGAAGTAGTTGCGCTAACTGGTGATCTTGCAGAAAGTACCCGTGTTTTAGATTTTGCAAAAAAATACCCAGAACGTTTTGTTGAATGCGGCGTAGCAGAGCAAAATATGATGGGTGTGGCTGCTGGTATGGCATTAACAGGAAAAACTCCTTTTGTTTCTAGTTATGCAACATTTAGCCCGGGAAGAAACTGGGATCAGTTGCGTGTGGCAGTTGCATACAGTAAGGCGAATGTAAAAGTTGCTGGTTGTCATACAGGAGTATCTGTTGGACCAGACGGCGCAACTCACCAAGCACTAGAAGATATTGCAATTGTGCGTGTGTTGCCTGAAATGACTGTTGTAGTGCCATGTGATGCAATTGAAGCTCGTAAAACAACAATAGCCTTCGGAACAACGAAAGGCCCTGCATACATCCGTTTAGGAAGAGAAAAAACTCCAGTAATGACTACTGAAGATTCACCGTTTACAGTTGGCAAAGCTTATGTAATGAAAGAGGGAAAAGATGTTACATTAATCGGCTCAGGTTCAATTTTGTATAATGGCTTAAAAGCAGCATTAGAGTTGGAAAAAGAAGGTATTAGTGTTTTAGTGATTAATAATCACACTATAAAACCAATAGATGCTGAAACAATTACTTGGGCAGCAAAACTAACAGGTGCAGTTGTAACTCTTGAAGAGCACCAAGTTGCAGGGGGTGCTGGTTCTGCTGTGGCAGAGGTTTTGGCAACAAGCTATCCAGTTCCAATTGAATTCGTTGGCATGCAAGACAGTTTTGGAGAAAGCGGCCAGCCTGATGAACTTATTAAAAAGTTCGGCATGGATACTGAATCTATTAAAACAGCAATTAAAAAAGTATTAACCAGAAAATAAAAGTTATGGAAAATCCTTTCAAAAGAAAACCAAAGTATGACGTTATTTCAATAGGCGACCCGACTATTGATACTTTTTTAATGATTCATGATGTAGAAGTTAAACGGATCAAAGGTGAATTAAAAGCAATCATAAGCTGGGGTGATAAACTTCCTGTGGACAAGCTTTACCGAACAGTGGCTGGTAATGCGGCAAACAA
>CAZGCV010000027.1:0-6958 GCA_964524735.1 uncultured Candidatus Saccharibacteria bacterium
GGGTATGTGTAGTCTGTGAATGTTCGGTCGATTTGAACATCAACACCACCGAGAAGATCAATCGTTTTTTCAAAACCTTTAAAGTCTATAACAGCGAAGTAGGGAATTTCTAACCCAGAAATTTTAGATACAACTTCACGAATACTTGCTCCTGCTTTATCCCAATCTTTGTTTTTCTGATAGCTTTCAGCAAACACAGCGTTAATTTTGCGCTGACCAATTTCTTTTGTGTTTACAAGATAGTCTCTAGGGATAGAAATTAAATTTGCTTTTTGATCCCCTGGACGAATTTGCGCCACTATAATAGTGTCGGACAAATATGGTCCATCATGACCAGGACCGCCAATACCAAGTAATAAAATATTTACCTGACCTTTGTCTTCACCTTGGAGTTTTGTACCGCTTGCAGTAATCAATCCTCCAATTCTTTCAAATAAGCTGCTGTTTTGACCGACAAAAATTTTATCCAGCATTCCTGCTGCTCTCATTGCAACAAAACCGCCCAATCCAAGGGCGATTACAATAATAATTCCTATAATCCATTTTAATGCACGACGTCCAGTTGGTCTTTGCGGGGGAGTTGGTTCTGGTGGAATCGTATTATTTGATGTTATTGCAGGTTGATTAACTGAGTGATTTGTAAATCCAGTTTTCTTCATAAAAATTTTAGATGATACTCAGCTATTATAGCTGAAATACTTATTTTTGTTAAGGTTTTAGCTCTTGCATCGGCTGCTGTAACAGTGGTATAGTTGGAATGTTATTCGCTAAAAAGAAATAAAATATGTCTGAAGAAAATCGCATTGAAAATACAGAGACACAACAGGACAATCAGCCTGACCAAAAACCGTCAGTTGGTTCATTCCTTTGGGAAATTTCTCGTATTATAATTATCGCGTTCGTAATTATGATTGGTTTTCGAACTTTTGTTGCCGAACCTTACATTGTTTCTGGTTCATCAATGGTTCCTAACTATCACAATCGTGAATATATAGTAGTGAACAAACTAAACTATCGATTGAATGATCCTCAACGCGGCGATGTGATTGTCTTCAAATACCCAAAAGACACATCTCAGTATTTTATTAAGCGCATCATCGGCTTGCCAGGTGAAAAAGTTAAAGTGGAGAATGGTAAAGTTTATATTTATAACTCAGAATTTCCAGAAGGTAGGTATTTAAATGAACCATACCTTTCGAATCAAGACATTACTTTTGGTAAAAGTGATGTTGTAACTTTAGGAAGCGATGAATTTTATGTTTTGGGTGATAACCGATTAGCTTCTAGTGATTCTCGAGTATGGGGGATACTGCCAAGACATGATATAGTCGGCACTGCATGGCTTCGTGTGTTTCCATTAAATACATTTGGTACATCAGATTTCCCTGAGCCTACATTTAACTAATTCAAAATTATTCACAGAATGCAAAAGACTGCTAAAAACGAAAAGTCTGTTGAGAAATCAGCTAAGACTACTCCAAAAACATCTGCTAAAACTGTTAAAGCAGGTAGCATTACTGGTTTGCGAGACATAACAACGCATTCTAGTGCATGTTTAAATACGATTTTGCATCAGGTTCGTAACATTGCCAATCTGTATGGTTTTCAGCCTGTTGAAACAGCAATAGTAGAAGAAGAAAAGGTATACGCTGATTTTTATAAGAATCAGCCTCAAAGTTTGGATAAAATTGTATTTGCTCAACATGCTGGCAAGTCTCTGGGTGTGCGTTCTTCTGTATTGCCTTCTGTGCTAAGGCATTATTCTCAAGTCAAACTGGAAGAAGGGCAGCCAATGTCTAAGTGGCTTTACTTGGGGAATGTTGCAGAAATTGACGCAAAAGGCTCTTTGAATTTTAACTATCAGTTTGGATTTGAAATTTTTGGCGCATTTAATCATTTAACAGAGGCTCAGGTTGTAAGTGCAGTTTGGGATTTAACTCAACGTCTTGGTCTTAAAGAAGAAGACTTACTTTTAGAGATTAATACTTCTGGCGACGCAGCAGTTCAGACAGCTTACGCAGCAGTCCTGAAAGATTACTTAAAAGGAAAAGAATTTGAGCTGTGTGAAGACTGTAATCAGCATGTTCGAGGGCGCGTATTAAATGTATTGCGCTGCAATAATTTAGATTGCCAGCTTTTGGCAGCAGAGGCTCCGGCTATTGTGGACTTTTTAGATGCTGATGCGCGTAAACGTTTTACAGATATTCTTGAAGCTTTGGATGAACTCGGGTTGCCGTATCAGTTGAATCAGTTATACGTTGGCTCCGAAGGAACTACTGGAACTAACTTGGTATTGAAATATAAAAAAGGAAATCAAAGTATAGTAATTGGTGAAGCTGGGCATCACGAAACTTTGATGAAAAATATTTCCGGCAAGCCTCAACCTGCTTTTGGTTTTACTGGAAGTTTGGCAGCTTTGGCTAAAGCAATGGAGCTTTCAGAAATTGAAGCAACGCCTTACAGTTATAGTGATGTGTTCCTTGTGCCTTTAGGCGAGCTTGCTGCCAAAAGAAGTTTGCGATTATTCCGCGATCTTATCGCAGTAGACATTAAGGTCCATGATCATTTTGGTACAGTTGGTGTGAAAAATCAGCTTAAACAGGCAGAAGAAAGCAAGGCCCCATTAGCTTTAATTATGGGACAGAAGGAAGCAATGGATGAAATGGTAATTTTGCGTGATGTTAAGTCAGGTATGCAGGAAGTTTTCTCGTATGATAAGATTATTATAGAAGTTAAAAAACGTTTAGAACGTTAGACGGAATAAAATAAAAATGGAAAATACACAAGACTGCGTATTTTGTAAAATCGCTAATAAAACTCAAGAGTCAAATATTTTGCACGAAACTGAAAACATAATGATCATTCAGGACATTATGCCGAAAGCTCCTGTTCATGTACTGATTATGCCTAAGCGCCATATTGTTTCTGTGAATGGACTAGAGAGCGGGGATGGTGCAATGATCGCAGAACTTGTGTTCGCTGCAAAAGATTATGCAGCTAAAGCTGGTGTTGCTGAATCTGGTTACAAACTAGTTTTGAATAATGGTAAAGAAGGTGGTCAGATTATTCCGCATTTGCATATGCACCTTCTTGGCGGCAAACAGCTAGAAGAATAACCTTTTAAATTAAAAACTACTACATTCTACGAAAACAAGCTTTGCTGAGTTTTACTTCTGTAAAACAAGGTTAAATTGTTTTTCTCAGGAAGTAGTAGTTTTTTAATTTCCATAGATTTATCCGAATTTGACCGCTAAGGCTAAATACCGTATAATTACGAGTACTTAAGGTCGTACCGGCGCTAAGCTTATCATTTAAGCCTCGCGACCGGTCCTATATTTTAAAGCGAGGTGAATATTTTTGGTAGAAGTTAAACGTAAAGACAACGAATCATTTGATAACCTACTCCGCCGTTTTAATCGCAAGATTCAACAAAGCGGTGTTTTAGTGCGTGCTCGTAAGACTCGTTTTTTCACCCCGACTAAAAGTCGTAACTTGCAGCGTTCAGCTGCACAACGCCGTTCTGAAATGCGCGTAGTTCGTGAAGAAGCAAAACGTCTTGGTAAGCCGGTTAAACCATCTCGCGGTCGCCGCTAATCGCGGTTAAGACGCAGAGCGTCTTATAAATCATCTTTAAAACAAAAACTTTCATGGTAAATCTTGAAGCCGTAGAATCTGCACTTCAGGCAGCAGTGAAGGAACGCAATCAGGTAAAAGCAGATACTCTTCGTGCGCTGAAAACTCGAATTCAAAATGAACAAATTTCTAAGGGTTCAGAACTTTCTGAATCTGATGTTTTGGTATTGGTTCAGTCTGAGGCTAAAAAGCGTAAAGAAGCTGGAACAGCATTTCGCGATGCTGGTCGAAGCGAGCAAGCAGACAAAGAAGATGCTGAGCTTGCTGTATTAGCTGAATTTTTACCTGAGCAGTTAAGCGAAGAAGAGATTTTGAAAGTAATTGAAGAAAAAGCTGTAGCAGCAAACTGGACAGCAAAAGATTTTGGCGCTGCAATGGGTGCGCTAAAATCTCATTTTGGCAATACTGCCGACGGGGCAGTAGTTGCGAAACTCTTAAAACAAAAATTGAACTAAAATAAAGTATGGCTAAAGAACAATACATTGTCGGACTTGATATAGGAACGCATACTATTCGCGTTGTGCAAGGCAAGTTAGAAGAAACCGGTCGCATCAATATTATTGGTGCAGCCAGTGTACCGGCAAACGGAATGCGCAAAGGCGTTATTGTAGATATTGATGAAGCAGTATCTTCTATTTCTGCTGTGCTTGAAAAAGTAGAGCGTATGACTGGTGTTCCGGTTTCTCATGCCAATGTTTCCGTTGGTGGTAATCATATTACCTGTATGGACTCTAAAGGTGTAATCGCTGTGTCACGTGCTGATGGAGAGATTTCTGAGAATGATGTTATCCGTGTTATCGACGCATCTCAAGCAGTTTCTATTCCGCCGAACAGGGAAGTAATCCATGTAATTCCAAAAACCTTTACTTTGGACGGACAAACTGGAATTAAAGATCCAATCGGCATGACTGGTATTCGTTTAGAAGTTGAAACTATTATTATCCACGGTGCTTTGCCATTCCTAAAGAACTTGAATAAGGCAATTACTCAGGCTGGTTTGGAAGTAGATCAGTTAGTGCTGTCGCCTTTGGCTGCAGCTCAGTCTGTTTTGAACAAGCGTCAAAAAGAGTTGGGCGTGACTTTAATTGATCTTGGTGCTGGTACAACAAGTATTGCTGTGTACGAAGAAAATAATTTAATCCATACTGCAATTATTCCAGTTGGTTCAATGCATATTACAAATGACATTGCGATTGGTTTGCGTTGTACTATTGATACTGCAGAAAAAGTTAAATTAATGTACGCACAAGCAAGTCCTGCTCTTGTAGACAAGCTTGCAGAAATTGATATGTCTAAAATTGATCCTCAGGAAGAAACAAGAATTCCTCAGCAGCTTGTTGCAGAAATTGTAGAAGCTCGTTTAGAAGAAATTTTTGATTACATTACCAAAGAGCTTAAATCTATCGATCGTGATGGTAAGCTGCCAGCAGGTATTGTGTTAACTGGTGGGGGAGCAGTGCTGCCTGGGGTAACGGAATTTGCGAAACACTATCTTCGTTTGCCAGTTTCAATCGGTGTGCCTAGCGAAACAGATACTATTATTGACCAAGTAGTAGATCCGTCTTTTGCTACTGTAGTTGGTCTTTCTTTATGGGGAAGTAACTTCTCAGGAGGTCTTAGTGACTTCAATATCACAAAGCCTTTCAAGGGCTTGTTAGAAAACCAGAATGTGGTAAAATTGAAGAAGTGGTTTAAGACCATCATGCCTTAGCCGCCCAAAAAGAAGCCAAAACAGGCTTAGGTAAAAATAAAAACGCAAAACAACAATTGAAACAGATATCTCTCTATTTGAGTTGTTATTTTGCGTTTTTTCTCTTTAATATAGAATAAACATGAAAAAGTCTATGGAAGTTAAACCAAAAATCGAAACCTTTGCCCGCATCAAAGTTATGGGTATTGGCGGATCTGGAACTACAGCGGTAAACCGTATGGCTCAGCTTGGTATCCGCGGTGTGGAATTTATTGCTGTTAATACAGATGCGCAAGCTCTTCACAATAACCAGGCAGATAAAAAAGTTCATATCGGAAAATCTATCACCAAAGGTTTGGGTTCAGGAATGAATCCAGAGCTTGGTCGTCAGGCTGCAGAAGAATCACAAGAAGAAATCGAAGAAGTTATTTCAAATGCTGACATGGTATTTATTACTTGTGGTCTTGGTGGGGGAACAGGAACAGGTGCTGCACCGATTGTTGCTGAACTTGCAAAAAATCGTGATATCTTAACAATCGCCGTTGTAACAAAACCTTTTACTTTCGAAGGTAGTAAGCGTAAAGAAATTGCAGAAGCTGGTTACGAAAATTTGAAAGACAAAGTAGACGCAATTATCTCTATTCAGAACGATCGTATTTTACAGATCATCGATAAGAAAACTTCTTTGATTGATGCTTTCACCACTGTTGATGAAGTGCTTCGACAAGGTATTGCTGGTATTTCAGATTTGATTACTACACATGGTGTGGTTAATGCTGACTTTGCTGACATTCGTACTATTATGCAAGATGCTGGTACAGCTATGATGGGTATTGGTAGAGCATCTGGTGAAGGCCGTGCTGAGATTGCTGCTAAGGCTGCTGTAAACTCTCCTTTGCTTGATATGACTATCGACGGAGCTCAAGGTGTATTGTTTAACATTACTGGTGGTACAGACTTAGGAATGTTCGAAATTGATGAAGCTGCTAAGGTTATTACTAAGAATGTTGATCCAGATGCACGCGTTAAGTTTGGTACTGTAATAGATGAATCTATGGGCGATGAAATCCGCATCACAGTTATTGCAACTGGATTTGATGAACACAACCGTCGTCCTGCTTCTGTAAGTTTTGCACCGATTTCTGATGACGCTCCGGTCAGTCGTCCAAGCGTTGCTCCTGCTCCAGCAGCTCCAATAGATATTGCGCCAGAACCTCCGCGTCCAGAAGTACGCAAGCCGTTGTTTAGCCCAAAACCGGCTGAACCTGTTCGTCAAATGAACGATGATGATACAGATGAAGATGAATTGGATATTCCTGCGTTTATCCGCAAGAAAATGAAATAAATTTTAAAACTACTCTCACAGAAACACAGTCGCTACGATTCGCTTTGCGAATCTGGGCTCCAAAGGTTTCTTTAGAGAGTAGTTTTTTATTTTACAAATCAATAAAAGTATGATATAATACTTAAAGAGTTAAGTTTATAGAAACAAAAAGAAAATTTGCTTTGAAAATGTCAGAAGAACCATATATTGCTTATGAAAAAGATCATGAGCAGATGATCCTCCGTGATTATCTGGCTATTGATCGTACGATGATGGCAAATGAGACGTCATTTATGTCTTATGTGCGAACA
>CAZGCV010000028.1:0-6695 GCA_964524735.1 uncultured Candidatus Saccharibacteria bacterium
ATGGAAGCAGCGCAATGATAGTAACTCTATCTGCTTGTGGTATTGTTTTGAACATTTCTAGGCAATCAAAGAACGCTTAACAAATAGAATGAAAAAGAAACTCAAAATCTATTTGCACCATTCTCATTACGAACCGGTTACGTACAAAAAACGCACCGGTCTTTTTAGCATTGTAATTAGAAGTATTATTAACATTTGCTATGCAGTAGGATGGGTTTTAATTAATTTAGTAATACTGCCGTACACTTTTTACAAAATGTTTGTAAATATGGAAAGTAGACCTCTTAATTTAAGCAAAAGATTAAGAACTCCGAAATTCCAACGCACTATAGCTACGTTTACATTGTTAGCAGTTATGGCTGGCGCAAGTGTTCATGGATTAGGTCTAATTGCTGTTGGTCAAAGCATAAAAGGTGAGGTTCTGGGAGCAAGCAATGAAGGACTGCAGTATTTGCAAGAAGCAAAAACTGCTATTGATGCTCAAAATACATCTGCAGCTCAAGCAAATTTTGGTAAAGCCTTAGAACAATTCAGAAATAGTAAGGAATCCTTGAATTCAACAGGAATAATATTGCGAGGACTTCTTGCAGTCGTTCCCCAAAAACAAGATGCTGATTCAATGCTATCAGCTGCTGAGTTAATTACTGAAGCTGGTATTAAAGGAACTCAGCTAATAGAGCTAACCAACAATATGAAACTTAGCGCCATTGGGCTAAACAATGATGGTAAAAACAAGGAAGTTCTAGAACAAATTCAAAATTTGCTTAATGAAAGCGTGGAGCTAGCCACTAAAGCTGCCAATAACATTAACAGTGTTAGTATTAATTCAATACCTGAAAATTACAGGCCTTCTTTTGTCACAGCAAAAGATGTTGCAACTCTTTTCCAAAATAATGTAAATTCTTTAAAAGAAGTTAGTTCTTTATTGTTCGATTTGGTTTTAGGGCAAAAAAATATCCTAATAGTTTTCCAAAATAACAATGAATTAAGAGCAACTGGCGGATTTATTGGCACTGTCGGTCGAGGTGTTTTGCAAGATGGATCTATAAATTCTTTAGATATTAGAAGTGTTTACGATTGGGATGGTCAATTGAAAGAAAAGATTTTACCACCTCAACCAATGTTCGCTGTAAATAACCAGTGGTACATGAGAGACAGTAACTGGTTCGCAAGTTTTCCAGAATCTGCCAGTAGAATAAGCGCTTTGTATGAAAAAGAAGGTGGTGAAACTCCAGATTTAGTTATTGCAATGACTCCAGAACTTATTTTAGACATGCTTGCAAAAACAGGACCAATTACTTTACCTCAGCACGGAGTAACTTTGAATACTGAAAACTTTATTGAACAAACTCAATTCGAAACTTCTGTTAACTATGATAAAACATTAAATCAGCCTAAACAATTTCTGGCAGACTTTTTTCCAATACTGATGGAAAAAATTGGCAGCGATGGCGGAATGATGTCTTTCCTTGAAATATTTCAACGTAACTTATACAAAAAAAATGTATTGTTATTTTCACGAAATTCAGAAATTCAAAAAAAGATTTCCGCATTTAATTGGGGAGGAGAATTAAGACAGGTCGACCGTGACTATTTAAGTATAGTTAACTCAAACTTAGGCGGTACAAAAACTGACCGCAATATCATTCGCAGTTTAAATTTAAGTTCAAAAGTAGATGCTGATGGGGTTATTACCAACACTTTGACATACGAAGTAAAAAATCCGTTATTCAATGAAGACTTAAACAACAAAAGCTTTGTTCGATTTTATGTTCCTGAAAATTCAAAGTTAATTTCCAGTGAAGGATTTAGTAACGATGTGGTTATTCCGAGAATTTCCGAAGAAGGTTATATATTAGATGAAGCAGTACAAAACTGGCAAAGAAATGTAACTCAAGATACAGTTTCTGGAACCTTTCAAGGAAAAGAAGCGGGGAAGACCTGGTTTGGCAACTGGCTAAACGTTCCTGCCGGACAAACAAAGATCATTAAACTAATTTACACTCTACCTTTTACTCTTGATAAAATTGATCGTCACAGCATAATTATTCAAAAACAGCCAGGAAGTTTAAATAATCGCCTGGAATATAGTTTTAATTTCAATGGTCGTGCGAGCTTATGGAATTCCAGCTATGCTAGAATCGAAGAAAATGAGTTAAAATTTAATCAGGATTTGATCACTGATATGTTTCTAGGATTAGTTACTGAGAAACGATAAAATATGATTAACAAACTAAAAAAACTGGAAGCCACTTTTCATATTGGACAGGCAACTTTAATAATTGCTTCATTTACACTTCTCTCTAGAATTGCAGGTTTTGTAAGAGATATACTTCTTGCAAGACAAATGGGTTTAAGTTCTGATTCTGATATTTACTTTACCGCCTTCCGCATCCCAGACTTAGTTTATAATTTGCTAATATTAGGAACTTTAAGCGTTGCTTTTATTCCAGTTTTTAGTGAATATCTAGTAAAAGATAAAGCACGCGCATCAAGGATTGCTAGCAGTGTATTAAATATTTCCGCTTTAGGAATGCTAATTGTTTGCGCAATTATATTCATTCTTTGTCGTCCTCTTACCGAGTTAATTGCTCCAGGTTTTACATCAGAGCAATTAGATAAAACAACTATGATAACGCGCATCATGTTGCTGTCGCCAATCATATTTACAGTTTCTAATGTATTCTCCAGCGTGCTTATTAGCATGAAAAAGTTTTTAATTGTAAATATTGCTCCGATACTCTATAACTTAGGAATTATTTTTGGTATCGTGTTTTTATTTCCAAGGTTTGGACTAAAAGGTTTAGCTTATGGTGTTATTCTTGGTGCGTTACTGCACGTAGGAATTCAGATCCCGGAAGCTATGCGTCATGGATTCAAATGGAGACCTCGTTTTGATTACAAGGATAGCGGGGTCCAAAAAATCGGACGCCTATTCTTGCCGCGAATAGTAGGACTAGACAATTCTTATGTAAACTTAATTGTAGTTTCAATTATTGGCTCAACTCTAGTCACTGGTTCGATCACTGCGTTTAACTATGCGAGCAACTTACAAGCAGTTGCTTTAGGTATTTTTGCCTTATCTAGCGCTGTAGCAATTTTTCCAGTACTTTCAGAGTTCTATGCCAAAGAAGACATCAAAGGGTTTGTAAGCACATTACAACATACCATTATTCGTGTTTTGTATTTTGTTGTCCCTATAAGCATTTTGTTATTGTTATTGCGCGCTCATGTGGTTCGCTTGCTTCTCGGCTATGGTCAGTGCGATTGGAACTGTACAATAACAACTTTTGATACTCTAGGCGTACTAGCTCTTGGATTAGTTTCGCAAAGCCTAGTGCCTTTGTTTGCGCGATCGTTCTATGCAAGACAGAATACTAAGACACCAGTTATCATCAGCATAATCGGAATGGCTATAAATGCACCGCTTTCTTATTTCTTAGCCCAAGGTCTTGGAATTGTTGGGGTAGCATTAGGTTTTGTGATAGCAACTACTGTTCAGTGTATTCTGCTATTTGTTGCTTTGCATAGATATATAATCAAAGATACTGAAGACCAAGCCAATGTAACTAAAAAGGCTTTACACGTTTTCGATACCACGATAGTCATTCAAAGCTTTAAAATTCTTCTAGCTAGCGTTGTGCTGGGACTGGTATCATATGCAACGCTTTATATTGTTAATCCATTTTTAAATACTCGCACTGTTTTAGGTATTTTCACGCAGTCAGCTTTGGCAACCATTGCAGGAGTATTCTTCTATATTTTATTGACCAGTAAATTGCATATTACTGAATCTGAGGCAATCGCCAATACTATAGGCAAAATATGGAAATTGATCCGAGGTAAAAAGGCTTGAAAATATCCTAAATTTTTAGTATAATATGCGGTATATGACTTCTCAGAATCAGATTCGCAACTTTTGTATTATTGCCCATATTGACCATGGAAAGTCCACGTTATCAGACCGCATGCTTGAAGTTACCAATACAGTAACCAAGCGAGAAATGAAAGAACAGCTCTTGGACCAAATGGACATTGAGCGAGAACGTGGAATCACTATCAAACTTCAACCGGTTCGCATGGAATACGAAGCGCCTTCCTCGCAGGAGCGCTTCATTTTGAATTTAATAGATACTCCTGGACACGTTGACTTTAGTTATGAAGTATCGCGTTCGCTCGCTGCTTGCGAGGGAGCGATTTTAGTCGTGGATAGCACTCAGGGAATTGAAGCTCAAACTTTAGCAAACGCATATCTAGCAGTAGAACACAATCTCACAATTATTCCAGTTGTAAATAAAATTGACCTACCTAATTCTGATCGAGAAAAAACAGCTCAAGAGCTTATTTCCGTATTCGGATTTAAAGAAGAAGAAATTCTTTACGCTTCTGGAAAAACTGGAGAAGGTGTTGCAGATATTTTGCATGAGATTGTTGAACGCATACCGGCTCCAAAAGGAAATCCTGATGCGCCAACTCGAGCGTTAATTTTTGATTCATCTTATGATATTCATAGAGGTGTGATTACTTACGTTCGAGTTGTAGATGGTGCATTACCTCAAAGAGAAAAACTTTCTTTATTAGGTAGCGGAGCGACAGCAGAAAGTCTTGAGCTTGGATTCTTTAAACCGCAAATGGAAAAATCCAACTCTATTCAAACAGGAGAAGTTGGATACATAGTCACTGGTTTAAGAGAAGTTAGCAAAGCTCGAGTTGGAGACACAATCTCTCTATTTTCAGAAAGACAAAAAACTGAAGCCTTGCCTGGATACAAACACGTCACCCCAATGGTTTATGCTAGCATTTTTCCAGTAAGCGGCGATGACTATCCATTACTGCGTGATGCAATGGATAAGCTGAAGTTGAATGACGCGGCTCTTGAATTTGAACCAGAAAATATTCCTAGTATTGGCTTTGGGTTCCGCACAGGCTTTCTTGGCCTTTTGCATATGGATATTGTTCAGGAAAGACTGTCACGCGAATACGATTTAGATTTAGTTTTAACAGCTCCAAGCGTTGCATACGAAATTGTTCAGACTAACGGTGATGTGAAAATAGTATATAACCCAGCTCAATTCCCAGATCCTTCATCAATTAAGGAAATTTTGGAACCTTGGATGAAGGTTACTATTTTAACTCCGTCTACATATATTGGTTCAATCATGGAAATTGTCACACAACGTCGGGGTATTAGTAATGATATTAAATATGTTGGTAGCGAGCGTGTGGAAATGAGCTTTGAGATGCCATTATCCAATATTATCATTGATTTTTATGATAAACTTAAAAGTGTGACTAGCGGTTACGCATCTTTAAACTATGAATTCAAAGAATTACGAGCAGGTGAATTAGTAAAAGTAGATATTTTAGTTGCTGGAGAAAAAGTAGATGCTTTAAGCGCTATTATGCATAAAAACTTTGCTGAATCTGAAGGCCGAGAACTAGTAAGCAAGCTTAAAGAATTAATTCCAAGACAACAGTTTGAAATTGCCATTCAGGCAGCTATTGGAGCTAAAGTAATAGCCCGTGAGTCAATCTCAGCTTTTCGTAAAGATGTAACCACAGGCCTTTATGGAGGTGATGTAACTCGTAAAATGAAAGTTTTAAACAAGCAGAAAAAGGGTAAAAAGAGAATGAAGAAAATCGGTAAAGTAGACATACCCCAGGAAGCTTTCCTTGCAGTATTAAAGAAATAAATATCTTAGATTAAAATGAGAAATAGAAAAAATTTACAAATAGTATTTATTGCAGTAAGCATTTTGATTGTTGTTTCAATGGTAGGCAGCATGTTTGCCTTCAGCTTCTAACCTATTTTAAACACGGAAACCAAAATGAAAATCGCCTTAAAAGACATGGAGCATATTCGCCAGATATACCGACAAAGCCCGTTTGTGCTGGTGCATAATTTTGTGTTGTCTTTTTTAGCTATCGGAATTCCATCTTATTTAATTTTAAAATATCAAGCGCCTGCATTCATTCATACTTTACTTTGGGCTTGGATTATAGTTATCGCTGGTTATTTGATTAGGACATATATAATTTGGAGACTAAACAGGTACGTTGTAACAAATCAAAGACTTATTCAATATACCCAAAAAGGATTCTTTGACCAGACCGTAATAGAAACCCCTCATGAAAGAGTTCTAAATGTCAGTTATAAAACTGAAGGATTTTATTCTTATATAACTGGCTATGGTGATGTTATAGTGCAGGTGGTTGGACTTATGGAACCGATTGTTCTGAAAAATATGTCTACTCCAATGGAAATAAAAGATTATCTGTGGGAAATGCACAAACGTTTAGCGCAAACACAAAATAATAACATCTATGCTGATACAGATGCCACACATATTCAAGAGCGTGTTGGTTACAGCAAGAGTAAATTTTAAATATCATGAAGCTACCTAAAATTTTGCATTCTAAAATTTTTCTTGGGGCGCTTTGTATTGTACTTCTCGGAGTATTTGGGCTAGAATTACAACAATGGCAACAACGCCGTAAAATAGACTCAGAAATAAGCCATCTTATGGCAGAGCAAGCTGCCTTGGAGGAAAGAAATCAAGCTTTACAGGAATCCTTGGAATATTTCTCTTCTGACAGCTATCAAGAAAAGCTTGCCCGAGAACAGCTCGGATTAAAGAAAGAAGGGGAAATAGTAGTTAATTTTCCGGCTGGAGGCATTATCCCGCAAGAAGCAG
>CAZGCV010000029.1:0-6052 GCA_964524735.1 uncultured Candidatus Saccharibacteria bacterium
TGCTTTCAGCGCTTATCTAAACTCGACCTAGCTACCCCGCCATGCCCTTGAAAGGACAACGGGTACACCAGAGGTCGATACATCCCGGTCCTCTCGTACTAGGGATGTGCCCACGCAAGTTTCGTACACCCACAGCAGATAAGGACCAAACTGTCTCACGACGTTTTGAACCCAGCTCGCGTACCACTTTAATATGCGAACAGCATAACCCTTGGGAGCTTCTTCACCCCCAGGACGTGATGAGCCGACATCGTACATAATTCCAATATTTCTATTGGGGCAGACTATATCTTCTTCTTATCGGTGATTTTAGGATGGTTGTACTGTATCCATGATCTACCATTTTATACATTTAAGTATTGATAAGAGTCGGCGTATTACCTTGGCTCCCCTTGGAGTTACAAAGTCTCTTCTTTCGAATCAGTCGTTACGGGGTCAATGAAATATTTCGACAGTTAAAAACTGTTTCAAGAATTCATGACTTCCCACGGTATTGCCTTCTAATGTTTCTATCATTACCACTACATTAGGTCAGGTTTCACCGTTATAAGCCGAATTTATTTATCTTTCAATAATTTTATCTACGGTAACTTGCATTACCATAAGACGGAAGAAAGACCACAGTATGAGATTTCTCTCATAGCACCCCGATTGTGTTTAAGGTGCCAAACCTTCTCGTCGATGTGGACTCTTGGAGAAGATCAGCCTGTTATCCCTAGAGTAACTTTTATCCGTTGGGCTTTGCGTCTTCCACTCGAACGCATCGGATCACTAACTTCTACTTTCGTACCTGCGCGAGTCGCCACTCTTGCAGTCAAGCAGGCTTATGCGTTTGCACTACCAGCATGATTTCCATCCATGCCTAGCCTACCTTAATAAACGCCTCCGTTACCATTTAGGAGGCAACCGCCCCAGTTAAACTACCCACGAGCCACTGTCCTTGATCAGGTTAGAATCAAGTTAGAAATAACGTCAGTACAGGGTGGTATTTCACTATTGCCTCCACTTGGACTAGCGTCCAAGCTTCAAAGGCTCCCACCTATACTAAACAGCACAAACATTATTTCAATAACACGCTGTAGTAAAGCTTCATAGGGTCTTTCCGTCTTGCTGCGGGTAGACGGCATCTTTACCGCCATTGTAAGTTCATCGGAGTGTTCGTTAAGACAGTTCCCTACTTGTTATGCCATTCGTGCGGGTCGCAACTTACGCGACAAGGAATTTCGCTACCATAGGACGGTTATAGTTACCGCCGGCGTTCATCAGGGCTTAGCCCCCAATCTTGCGACGAGGGGTTTCACCTTCTGACACTGGCCAGGCATCAGCCCGTATACATCAGCTTGCGCTTTAGCACGGACCTAAGTTTTTGATAAACAGTCAGAGGGGATCAGTCGCTGCGGCCTTTTCCAACTATTGCTAGCCGGAAAAGGCAAGGTATATACCGAAGGTACACCTGCTTTTTTGCCGAGTTCCTTAACGAACATTCATCCGGACGCCTTAGGATTCTCTCCTCATCCACCTGTGTCGGTTTGCGGTACGGACACCTACGTGCGTAACCACGACGCTTTTCTTGGCACCTTGGGTCACTCAAATTGCCCTTGCGGACTTTCTCCATATCTTCGCCTTTACAGCAACTACTAATCCGAAGATTAGTAGTAAACATAGAAGTTCCGGATTTACCTAGAACTTCAGACTACGGATACAGCGACGTACATATTCAGAGTACGCTTAAGCTACCATGATGCGTCCCGCCTTGGATAACATATAGGTGGTCAGGGAATATCAACCCTGTTTTCCATCGGACCGACCCCTTGGGGCCGGCTCTTAGGATCGACTAACCCTGGGACGACGATCGTTGCCCAGGAAACCTTGGATATTCGGCGAAGGGGATTCTCACCCCTATATATATTACTTATTCCAACATTCTCACTTGTATGCAGTCCACGAGCCCTTACGGATCTCGCTTCAGCCCGGCATACAACGCTCCTCTACCGCTATAAATTAATAAATTAAAATATAACCCGCGTCTTCGGCACCTAGCTTAGCCCCTATATATTGTCGGCGCAGGATCGCTTGACCAGTGAGCTGTTACGCTTTCTTTAAAGGATGGCTGCTTCTAAGCCAACCTCCTGGTTGTATGAGCAATCCCACATCCTTTGCACTATAGCTAGGATTTGGGGGCCTTAGACGGCGGTGTGGATTCTTCTCCATTTGACTGATGGACCTTAGAGCCCATAGTCTAACTGCTACGCAATTTACTCTTCAGAATTCGGAGTTTGGTTCGAACCCGACAGTTTCCCACCGGACATTCGATTCAGTGCTCTACCTCTGAGAGGTACACGTAACGCTAACCCTAAAGTTATTTCGAGGAGAACCAGCTATCACCCGGTTCGATTAGAATTTCTCTTCGACCCTCAGCTCATCCCAACATTTTGCAGCATGTATGGGTTCGGACCTCCCGTTGCTTTTACACAACGTTCATCCTGGCCAAGGGTAGCTCACTCGGGTTTCGGGTTTAGCACATGCGACCTTAAAGATTATATTCAGTGTCTCCGCCGAAGCAGAGAAACCAAATATAACTTTATACGGACTATTAATCCTCGCTTTCACTATAATTTCGTGTTTGTTAACACTTAATTAAGCCGCATATAACTAACTCGTTGGATCATTCTTCAATAGGCACGCGGTTAACCTGTACATAAATGCACTAGGTCTTCCACTCCTTGTAAGTATACGGTTTCAGATACTATTTCATTCCCCTTCCGGGGTGCTTTTCACCTTTCCCTCACGGTACTTGTTCACTATCGGTCAATATGAGTATTTAGCCTTACGTATTAGTCTACGCTGATTCAGACCAGATTTCTCGTGTCTGGTCTTACTCAAGAAAAAAATCAGGAACTGTATGATGTTTTGCTATACGGGACTATCACCCTCTCTGGTCTTCCTTTCCAGGAATGTTCTGCTACATAACATACTTAAATCCTCGGCGGCTTTACTGCACCGCCATGACTCCTCTTACTACGCCAATCTTGCAACGCCAGTATGCTTTAAGTCTCATCTAATAAATTAGAATCAACAACACTAAGATTGGTTTGGGCTAATAGATAATTTATTCACTGCCTACTAGCATAAGCCAAGCAATGAATAAATTTCTATGTTTCTCCCCTTTCGCTCGCCACTACTCAGGGAATCGACAAGAGCTTACGCTCTCTTTCTTTATTTTCCTCATGTTACTGAGATGTTTCACTTCACATGGTTCCCACACTATATACCCCACGGTATATAGGCACATATGCTTCACATATGTAGGTTTCCCCATTCGGACATCCCCGGATCAAAGATTGTTTACCATCTCCCCGAGGCGGTTCGCCGGTTACCGCGTCCTTCATCGGCTCATATTACCAAGGCATCCACCGTATACCCTTATCTGTTTTATTCTCATTAACCGAAGTTAAAGGAATACACAGTTTGATATTTGACAAACAATTCGCGACCACGATTTTTAAGGAATAAAAATCATGAACAAATTATTTTTTTTGATGCAATGTTCTACTAACATTTATCTAACAACTCTCGTTGTTAAATTTGATTTACTTACAATTACATATTCTGAACGGTTGAATTTCAGAATACGTTACCACTATTCAATTTACAAAGTGCGTGATTGCCACATGAGGTTTAGAGCAATACGTGTTCTTGCGAAAGATGTCGCACACAATTCTTGCTTTCTCACTCAGCGCTTATTGCAACCATGTAGCTACTGCTCGCGAGTCGGATCTAATCGGCCTGGTTCCCTTGGAAAAAATGGAATGGCTACCTATCTGAGAGCAGTAAATATATAGCAACAATATTTACCAGTTATTTTAGTTGTAAAGTACAAACGAAATTGGCAACAAAAAAACCGCGATAGCGGTGTAAATAGCGAAACAAAAAGCGCTAGTTACATGAGCCGCGTAGATTTAGTGATGTTGCGAGAATTTAACATATATTATTAGGCTTTTTTCAAAGAGTTAAATCGTAATGGAATACTATAATATATTTCAGGGCTTGTCAAGGGTTTTTTAGGGATTTTCTGACAAAAAAAGACAATCTCCTAGAAGGAAAAAGTCTTTATAAATATTTGACATATTTTAGCCTTAAATTTGAAATTTCTGGCAAATATTTTTCACACTCGGACCTAAAATAGTCGGTGGCATATTCTTAAGATGTTCCAGAACTTCTCCCGCCCAAACTTCTGAAGTAGTCATTTGGATAATTCTTTGTGCAATCCTCCGCTGCCAGCTCATTAGAAATTTATTATTAATAAATTTATGGGTCAACACCGAGAGTGTCGCAGCAAGAATAATGTTAGCATAGACACTTTCTAACATGAGAAAGGTTTTACCAAAAAACACAGTCAGAGTAAGAACAATCACAATGAGCATGCACTTACTCCACCCTATGAGTTGAATACTTTCAAACTCATAATAAATTTTCTGTGCAAGCTCTTGTTGATTACGAGGCAGCAATTCAATATGTTCTAAAGCCACTACTGTCGCACCAGTCATACCAGGCATATTTTTTCCTCCAAATATTTTTACCTAGAATAGCTTAGTAGAATACTTCAGTCAACTGCACTTCGTCTTCTTATTTTATTGCCTTCTATATATAACCTCGTATTGAATAGTCAAATCTTTTCTTCGATCTAAAATATCTAGATAATAGGCTACGAACCCAATCAAGAACTTAAAAGGATAGAATAAAACTTTTGTCATATAACGGAAATATTTATTTCTAATAGAAAGCGTTAAATTTATATCTATAAACATTCTGGCAATGGTCATATACTTGCCTCCAATTTTATTCATTTCCATTACTTCAAAGCCATGGTCAACACCCAAGCCTTTTAAACTATATTGAGTATATCTAAAAAAGTCGTATGGTTGTTGATGCTCTTTCCAAGCGAATGGAACAGTTACAAAAAGCTGTCCACCTGGCTTTATGATTCTCGAGAATTCTGCAAAAGCTTTGTCTGGATATCTTAAGTGCTCCATTACTTGTGTGCACAATATATAATCAAAAGTTTTGTCTTCAACTGGAATATTATATATATCAGATCTAATATCAATTTGAGAAAAATCCCAATCTTCATCACCCACACCTGAATCCTGAGCAACATAATCTAGATGGGAAAAATATTTTTTATACTGACACTCTCCTGCTCCAACATCTATCATTTTCTTACCAGATATAGTTTCTTTAGAAAGCCTGTTCATAAACTTCTTCAATCGAAATTCACAGTAATCGTAATATCTATTCCAAACAAAATATTTTTGTATATAAGGTTTAAGCATTATTTTATTATTAGTTTTTTAAATTTAATCTCATCAAGGATTTCTATTCCAAGTTTTTTTGCTTTTTCTGCTTTTGATCCAGGATTATCGCCAACGACTACATAGTCAGTCTTTGCGGATACGCTTTCGGAAACCTTACCGCCTAATTCTTTGATTTTTTTCTTTGCTTCGTCACGACCCATGCTTTCCAATGTACCAGTAATTACAAAAGCCTTGCCAGTTAATTTGCTAGGTTTACGCTTTTCAGGATTCTTTATTTTCACGCCGTTCGCCAAAAGCTTTTCGATAAATTTTTCATTTTCTTTATGAGAAAACCAATCAATAATACTCATGGCGACGACTTCCCCAATATTTTCAATACTATTAATTTCATCTATTTTCGCATTGCGAAGCTTATCTAAAGTATTAAAGTGTTCAGCCAAATCTTCAGATGTCTGCTCACCAACATTAACAATTCCCAATGCGTAAATAAATCTGGCTAACGAAATGTTTTTATGCTCATCAATAGATTTAATTATGTTCTCTGCGCTCTTCTCGCCAAAACGATCTAAAGTGTTAATATCACCTTCGGTTAAAGTGAACAGATCTGCTGCATCAGAAATTAAACCTTCATCTTTAAAACGGGCAATTACTTTTGGACCAATCGTATAAATTTCAAAAGCATTTACAAAATGCTCCATGCCGCGTTGATTCTTAGCCGGGCATTGCGGATTTGTACA
>CAZGCV010000030.1:0-4591 GCA_964524735.1 uncultured Candidatus Saccharibacteria bacterium
TGGGCAAATTAAAATTGCGCCTGAGCATTTCAACAAAATTTACTTCCACTGGGTTAACAATTTACGTGACTGGTGTATCTCCCGACAAATTTGGTACGGCCATCGTATTCCAGTTTGGTATAAAGGCACACCTACTAATCCGGAAGAAATTTATTGCGGAATCGACGCTCCTAAAGAAGAGGGCTGGGAACAAGATCCAGACACATTAGATACATGGTTCTCATCTGGCCTTTGGACATTTTCCACTTTGGGATGGCCAAATCAAACCGAAGATCTAAAAACATATCACCCAAATAATGTTTTGGAAACAGGATACGACATTTTACCATTCTGGGTAATGCGAATGATTTTAATGTCTACATACAGCACCGGCCAAATTCCATTTAAAGATGTTTATCTACATGGTTTAGTACGTGACTCGCAAAACCGCAAAATGTCAAAATCTCTTGGCAATATAATTGACCCATTAGACATGACTACAAAATACGGAACCGATGCTTTGCGTTTTGCTTTAGTATTTAATACTGCCCCGGGCACAGACACAGCCCTTGCAGAAGACAAAATCAAAGGCATGAAGCACTTTGGGAACAAACTTTGGAATATCTCAAGATTTGTTCTTGCTAATTACCATGAGTCGGAAAATCACCAAGAGAATCGCGGACAATTAGCTGTATCAAAATTGGAAGGAATCACTGAACAAGATAAAAGCATTTTAGAAAAACTTGAGAACACTACAAAATCCGTTCAAAGTAATCTGGACAACTTCCGACTTCATGAAGCTGCGCAAATCTTATATGATTTTGTCTGGAAGGAATTTGCCGATGTCTATATTGAAGCCAGCAAAGTACAGTTACAAGAGGATATTAAATTTAATACATCAAAAATTCTGCTTCACACATTAGTACAATCCTTAAAATTACTTCACCCGTTCATGCCATTCATCACAGAAGTGTTGTGGCAGGAGCTTAAAAAAGGCAAGCTGGTTCAAGAAGAAATGATAATGATTACAAACTGGCCAAACTAAACAATAAAAGACTATTTCTAATCGAAATAGTCTTTTATTTTGCTTAAATATTATCTACTTTGTGAATTAGGCAGCCCAGCGAACTTCTCCATATCACTTTCTTCTCTGCGCACCAATTCTTCTATATTCTTTAAATCTTGTCTTAACTGTTCGGCACGGACGTTCGCCTCTCCAGCCAAATCACTGCCCATAGTAGCACGATGCATTAAAGATAGTTCAGCTTCTAAATCCCGTTTTAAGGCTATAAATCCGTGGTTAAGTCCTTCTTCTGCTAATCGTACCGTATGTGCAAACTGCCTGCGCCTTCTTCCAGCCAATACCAGCCCTATAATAATACAAGTCGTTAATAGTATCACTGTGATAACCAGGGCTACAATCGCCGTTAAGTAAATTGTCTGATAAGTAATCCTCGAACCACCCCAATTAATCGCAACAGGCTTTACATCAATCTCAACTTGAGCGCTAGGAACAGAAAGTTCCTGTCCAGATTTAGAATACGCCCAAACTATATATCTGCCTCCTGGCAAAAATGAATTATGTCTGTATATCCAGTCACCTCTTTTATCTGAAACTGATGAGAAATTAAATGCCTGACCATCTACCATATTCTGCAACTGAACAGTAATTTCTGTATTTGGATCGACTGTTCTGCCTGCAACATAGAAAAGCTCATCGTCTTTAATATACTTTGAATAGGTCTCAATAGTTGGAGGAACAAGATCTGCAGCGCGCGCAAAATTAACAGAACTAAAACTACTGAACAATACTGAAGCAGAGAAAACCACTGCTAGCAAAAACACACTGGTAATTTTTCCGTACTTCTGTTGATAATATCGAAGCTCAGCCAGTTTTTCCTCTATCGATTCTGGATGTTTATAGTCAGTAATTAATATTACGTGATGTTTGTACCATCTATAAACAACGTATGCTATTAACAACAAAATAAACAAAAGTATTAACACGAATGGAAATACGAATCCCCAAGAAATCTGCTTACCACTTAAAAGCGTGATCCCATTAGGACCAATGAACCATAACCATGAATCAGTAATTTCTAAGCGCTGAGTAACATCTCTAATGTTACCTGCATTATCATACGCACGAACTATGACCTCGTAAGTTCCATAAAGTAATTCTGGAGTCTGATACGGACTCTGAGCTTCTGTAAACAGCTGACTATCGCCTGACTGAGAACCTTCTCTGCCATTAATCTTCAGTGCTACTATTTTTATTTCATAGCGATCAAATCCCGATAGCGCATCAGCTGATCCAAACTGCAAAACAGGCTGGGTTACAAAAGTACGTTCACTTGGAGATACTTTTATTTCAAAATCAGCTGGCGGTGCTGTGTCTATGCGCAAAGTATAACGTGTAACTCCTCCCCACCTACCGTCTCTTAAAGCTTTAATGTGAAAATAATTAATGCCGTTTCCTACGGACTTATAATCTATGAATGTCGAGTTTGACTCAGGGACGTCATCTGGTACATCAGTCGGATTATCCGAAATCATATAACTATAACCTTGAGCTGAGGGCAAACCTGCGTCCCATGAAAGCGAGACATTGGCATTTTTATACCATGATTCCTGATTCGGATGAGTTTCAGAAACTACTATTGGACCTTGTGAAGGCGGAAGCTCTAAGACATAAGAACCACCTGAAGTATTATTTAAAGAGTTAGTACCCTGCCCGTCGTTAAGCAAAGCCTGCGATTGCCCAGTGAATCTAAGTGAGGCAGAACCAAGACTGCGGACACGAAAAGTAAGTTTAGTGATTAATCCATTTGAAACATTAATTCCATTTGGAATACCGCCTATGATTTCTACAACACCAGCATTATTGTCGTATCTTGGAGGCGTGGTGTAAATTTGGATAACTGAACTTCCCACCGAAGGTGAAACAAGCTGCAGCTTATCTGGAGGGAAAGACAATTGCATCTGAACCGCATTCACACTTTGACCTTGAGTATCCATAACCACAGATACATCAAAAGTACTGCCAACAGCATACGACCCAGAACTCGGTGAAACTGAAAAAGTAGAAGCCTGGGCTGAAGACACAAAGAAAAACCACAACACAAAAAACACCGCAGCAGATGCTACTGCAGCTGTAATATTTTTTATTGTTTTGTAAGAAGAAACTGGAAACATGGTATCTATTTATTTTTACTTTGTGAGGTCATTTTACGACGATAGTATATAAACACGCCTGCAGCAGTCAATAAAGAAACTGCCATTAGCTGCTTACCGTATTGATCATACCAAGGTAAAGGATTTCGCGGATATACTTTAATAATTCTTTCATTACCTTGCCTGTCTACTGCTATTACATATATAAAACTGTTTAGACCCTGATCTTGCAAAACATACGGGCTTGTTGCTGTTTTCCATTTTCCAGAATCCATGGAACCAGTCCGACTCTCCTGAATTTCATAATGATCAATCCCACTTTGCTTGTCTACTGTTGCAAACGTAATAAACCATTTACCGCCTTCTATGCTTTCATCTCTGGAAATTTGCGGACTAAATACTTCTGGGGCAACATCATCTTTTTTAGCACCGTCTAAATAAAGCTGACTGCTAATACCTTCATCAACCTGACCAGCAATGCCGCCTAAATTAAACTGACCAAGAGAAACCTGAACTGATGAAGCCATACCGTCATTTTTATAAGCTGATAACTCAGTCACAGCAGCGGCTTTAGAAATAGCATCACCAGAGTAAGGTTTAAAAATAATACTGAAAAGTATTCCGCTGCCACCCTTGTAGCCACCTGGCACTGCCCCTGAAAACCTGATTTCAGAAGCGCTGGAGTTTATAGACGGACTAACAACCCAATAAGTTACAATTGAACCAGTATCTGAAACCTGAATTCCATTTATTAAACGAGGGTCAATTTTCACTACTCCTTGTACTGCGTTAATGCTTTCTCCTGATGTATCAATGGCGATTGTAGTTGTAAAAGACTGCTCCTGAATACTTAAATGTTCAGCAGGGTAAAAATTAATAGAAGCCGCGAAAGCCTGTGCAGGCAAAGCTAGAAATAATAGCGATATTATTGTATTTAATATAAGTTGTTTCATAAAATTATCCTGTCCAGAAATACATTAAAATACTAAAGTCTCTAATATCAATTACTCTGTCTCCATTACAATCAATTCTTTCTGGGAACTCGCCTTTACCCAGCCAGTAAAGCAAAATTGAAAAATCAATCAAATTTACGCGCTCATCGCCATTATAATCTACACATGAACGGAGCTGTGAAGGCGGTACAGGTACAATTGCTCCAGCATAGAATTGCACTGCAATCGGACGACTAAACATGCTTTGAGATGCCCCAAACTGAGCCCTAGCACGAATCTGATACACTCCAGGTGCTAAGTTAGTTTGTAGTTCGTATCGGTAAAATCCTGATGAATCTGCTATTACACTTCCTAAAAATTGGAGTCCTGGAACTTCGATTAATACTTCTGATGAAGCTGGTGCGTATCCGAATACCACAAGTTTTTGTTCTGGACCAACGGTAGTTAAATTTGTATTAATAGTTGGAGGAATAATGACTCCATCG
>CAZGCV010000031.1:0-4253 GCA_964524735.1 uncultured Candidatus Saccharibacteria bacterium
AAGAATATCTGTGTTTGGAGCTATTGTTTCAGAATTTTGGAAGAATAGAGCCCACACCCCAAAACCAATACCTCCTAGTAAAATTAAGGCTGTTGGAATAATGAAAAGAGGGTTTTTAAAAACTGACTTTTTCCCAGTTTCCATTGTTACTTTAGCTGCAGGAGCACTATTAAAAACCTGTCCAGCTGCGGATGAATTTACTGATTTTTGAACAGCAGCCGGGGTTTCTGCTCTGTTGATTGGATTTGGAGCAGGAGTTGGATTGGTTGTCATTGGTTTTACGGCCGCGTTGCCTGGATGAGCCTCAGGCATAACGTTATAAAATGGACTTTTTGTTTCAGGCATTTTGTATTTACGCGTTTAAGAAAATTTCTACAGTGATGATAAATAAAATTAATGTAAGTCCAACCCACCAGAACAGAAGGCTGAATATTTGCAATATGAGTAAGCTGATTATCAGCAAAGCCAATAAAAATCCTTGGCGGAAACTTATCCGAAGCTGCTCAGTAAACATGCCGGGAGCGAATCTCTTTCTAAAAATTATTCCCGCTAAAGTTAATATTCCTATTAAGCTAAGAAATAATGTTATGAAAAAGAATATATGGCCAACCCAACCAGATGTGTAAGGATCAACAGACCATACTACTGAACCGAATCCTGCCAAACATAGCAATGTCCCTAAGCTAATCGGTAAAATATATGAGCGTGTAGTATGATGCATATCGCATTAATTATACCACATTTCTCCAACTAGAGTCACGATTAAAGTCATCTTCTAGTCTTTCATTGTCGTATTCATCAAACTCGCCCGTGATAGTTTCTATTATTATCAATGGCTCTGTCCCGTCACGATTGTCGAGCCTATGCTTTTGTCCTATTTGGATTTCTACTGATTCCCCTGTTTTAATTGGAATCTCAATGTCGTCTACAAGAGCAATCCCATTACCAGAAAGTACATACCAATGCTCAACTCTAAGTTGATGCTGTTGGTATGAAAGCCTTTTTCCAGCATAGACCTCTAAACGCTTTATAATTACATCTTTGTTTTTCCCTTGATTTTGCAGCTCAGATAGAACGGTAAAATTGCCCCATGGTCGCTCTTCGTA
The DNA here is from genome assembly GCA_964524735.1 of uncultured Candidatus Saccharibacteria bacterium. Classification (GTDB taxonomy): domain Bacteria; phylum Patescibacteriota; class Doudnabacteria; order UBA920; family UBA920; genus UBA920. The sequence continues at coordinate 1,107 of CAZGCV010000031.1, forward strand.
ATCTTTTGCGTTTTTAGCCATGCGTTTAAACTATTACTTTTTTGGAAGAATTTTACTAAACACTCTGCGAATGAAATGCTTAGCTTGCTCACGCATTTCAGCGTTGGTAATAAATTCTTTAATATAAGGCAACAGTGATACCAAAATAATTACAGCGATAATCGGCAATATGTATTTATCGATATTATCAATCTTGATGCCTAGGTAATAACCTAAAATAGTTAAACTGAATACCCAAATTACACCACCAACAATATTGTACGTAATGAATTTTGTGTAACCCATTTTCCCGACCCCAGCAAGTGTTGGTGCAAAGGTTCGGATGATTGGAACAAATCTGGCGAGAATGATTGTTTTTGGGCCGTGTTTATCAAAAAATTCCTGTGCTCTAATAATGTGTTTTTTGTTAAACAGCAAAGACTCTTCTTTGCTGAAAACTTTAGGGCCAAATTTACGCCCAATCGCATAACCAACACTATCACCAATTATTGCTGCGCTAGTTAGAATAATTAGAAGTATTGTGATATTTAAGTATCCTTGGGCTGCAAGAATTCCTGCAGTAAATAGCAGGCTATCGCCTGGTAAGAAAAAGCCTATTAATAAGCCAGTTTCAGCGAATACAATTCCAAACAGCCCTAGATATCCGGCTGCACGAATTAATTCTGGTAAATCAAAATGAATCATAATTTAATTATAGCAAATATTAATAAAGATTCTCGTAATTACATTTATGCTGCTTCGACTTCTTGTGGAGTTCAGCAAATAAGTCGAATTGAACAGCTTCTCTAATTTTTTCTATTGTTCCTAAAAGTTTTTCTTTTAAAGCAACTATGTCATCCGGTGTCGCGAGTTTCATGTCTTTAAACTGATTCGGATAAACATACCAGTACTGCAGGGAGTTAACTTTTTTGTGAAAAAATTCTTCGCAAGCCCATTCGTATATTCTTAGCTGATCAACGTCGCTACTGTCATTTTTAGCCGGAGCCTTTTCAGAAGTTTTGTAGTCAATAATGTGCAGTTCGTCATCTTTTTCAGATCCAATATCTGCACGGTCAATTTTTCCGTTGAATTGATACTGCTGTTTGTCTCCAAGCTTCATTGTAAACGGTTGCTCTAGGAATAATGGCACTGGTTTACTGTTCACTGTTTCTGAGTAGAAAGTTTTTAATATTTGCAGTCCCCGTTCTCGATACCGTTTCTTTTGTTCTTTATTTTCATACCAGTCATCAACCCACTCTTTCTCATAGAGTTCGAACAATAATTCTTCAGGTGGAAACTCAACAACTGTTTCTTTTGTAAATAAGTCTTGTTGTGGCGCGCTTTGTTTTTGCTTATAAACTTCCATATATTTTTGCAAAACCGCATGGATTGTTTGCCCAAAACTTAAATGATGATTTCCAGGCATTGGTAATCTTAAATAGTAGCGGTATTTATATTCGAGTGGACAGTTTATGAATTGACTTATATGGCTGAAAGAAAAATTAGTCGGTAAATCTCTGTAAACTTCTTTTTTGTGTTTGCGTTTTGGTTTATCGAATACAACTTTGCCTGTTGCTTTTTGAATTAATTCCGATGGAACTAAATTAGTCTCGCTTAAAAATAGCGAAGGTTTTTTCATCTTTGCCCCACCATAATCTTTACCCCAGCTTAAATACAGATGCGTTTTAGCGCGAGTCATTGCGACATAGAAAAGTCTGCGCTCTTCCTGTAGATGGAAATCTCCTTCCGGTAGAATATCTTTAATGAGTGCCTCAGGTAGTTCAATCGCATCTCTTTTGGCTCTTGTCGGGAAACGCTGGTCTACCATATTTATGATGAATACAAATTTGAATTCCAAGCCTTTAGAGCTGTGTACTGTCATTACCTTTAAGCTTTCTGGACCGCTGTTAGGATCAAATTTCAAAGCCCCTTCTTCGCCAGCTTGAAGTTCTAGTTTTAAGTAGTCTAAGAATCCTCGCATGGTGCGGTTTTCTTCTTTTTGAGAATATTCCTCTACTTTTTTATAAAACTGTTCCAGTATTTCCCGGTTTTGAGCATTATCTAAAGTATCAGGAGTTAGAATTAAATCAATTTCTAAATCTCCTATAAGTTGAACAAAAAGTTCTACAGCAGATTTTTCTGTTGTAAGAGCGCTATGTTCTTCTAATAATTTAAGTAGGTTTTGAATTTTTGATTTTGCATCTTCAGATATAGTAGTTAGAGCTTCTTCAGAATGCATGGCCTCGTAAAGTGAAATTGCTTTACGGTTTGTGTATTGGGTTAAGTGAGCAACATCAATAGGGTCTAATCTGAATTTAGGAAAATTTAATACACGGTAAAGAGCGCTGGATTCATGGTAGTTATCCAACAGTTTTAAGTAATTAATAATATCGGCGATTAACGGCTTTTTGTATAACCCTCTGTTGGCGACAAAATTATATGGAATCTGTTTTGACTCTAAAAGAGGAATAATTTCTGAAGCAGCTGCATTGGCGCGAGTGAGAATTGCAAAATCGTTCCAAGATGACTCTGGAAACTTTTCTTTCATTTCCAAAGCTTTATTAATTACAAGATTAAGCTCTTCGCTTAAATCATTTCCTTCAAGAACCTGAATATGGCTCTTGTCTTTGTTGTGACCTTTTAAACGCTTGTTAATTTTTAACTGAGTTTCCAGTCGGTTTGGATTATTTGCTTGTACAAAATTGTATGCTAAGTCCAGAATTTCCTGATTGCTTCTGTAGTTATCAACTAGGGTAATATCTTGAATTCCTGGATAGTCTTCTTTCAATTTTAAAATATTTGAAACTGATGCACCTCGGAATTTGTAAATTGACTGGTCGTCATCACCCACCACAACAATATTCTGTTCGCTGCCAGCCAGCAGTCTGATTAATTCATATTGCGCAACGTTTGTGTCTTGGAATTCATCTACCATTAAAAACTTAAACTGTTTTTGATAGTATTTCAAAAGGTTAGGACGCTTTTTAAAAAGCTGAATGCAATAGTGTATTAAGTCGCCAAAATCTAAATAGGCATTGTCCAACAAAAGTTTTTGATATGTATGATACGCATTCGCTAGTTCTTCAACGCGTTTTTTTTCAACAGCTGCATCTGAATCTTCTTCGCCAATCGGAAGTTCAACAACACCAGAATTTAAATTTAAGTTTT
>CAZGCV010000032.1:0-4160 GCA_964524735.1 uncultured Candidatus Saccharibacteria bacterium
CTGCAACCATGAACAACAAGTAGTAATGAGTGTAGATTGTAATTACACTTGCTAAGACAAACAAAACGTAATACCAGACAAAACATTTTTTAAGTTTTGCTTGTAAAACCTGATTAGCATTATTTAAGTAATAAGCGCTTTGTGTGCGCAACGCAGCTGTTAATGCAAAAGCGGCAGCCACGGCGAAAAACGCACCCATGGTGTACATGCGCGCTTCAGTAACGTATTGAATCTGGAACGGATTCACAGCAACAAGAATTGCTGCAATCACAGCAGCTCGTTTGTTTTTAAACGCGTATTGAACGAAATAATAAACTGCAATTATTGTAAGTACTCCGAAGAATACAGACATTCCGCGTAAGGCAAATAATGAGTCTCCAAAGATGTAGTGCCATAGTCTTAAGAAGACGTAATATATTGGAGGGTGTACATCTAACCCAATGCGGTACATCATTTCTCCCCAAGAATACTTAATTAGCAGAGCAGAGAATGCTTCGTCATGCCACAAAGAAATTGAAGTTAGATGCCAAAGCCGCAAAGCTAATCCGACTATGACAGAACCGACCAGCCATAAGTTAGTCTTAAAGAAAGAAACAATTGAGTTTATCATTTTTTGTTTTCGTTACTTATTTAATTGTATAAACAGCCATCACGCTTTGACCGAACTGATTGCGTAGTTCATGAGTTAAAGCGGCTTCAGGATGGTATTGTTTAAATTTTTTGATATCGAAAATACTGGATTGAGTAAAGATAATCCTGTCTCCAGATTCCAGGCCTGTAAGTTTCCATGAATCTTCAGGATCAACTTGCTGATACGGCTGATTTTTTGGGTTGGTAGGATTTGCAGCGTCAACAGCAGTAATATAGTCAACAGTTTGAACAGAAAACTTATCTAATACTAAGTATGTGTTAGTTTTATCACCTTTTTCAATTAAATATTGGCTGACTGGTGTTAAGTCAGACCGGAATGCGTAAAAGTTCTCTGGGCTATTAGCAGCACCTACAAAATAGAGGAAGTAAGTTTGAAGTATTAAAGCCGCTACAAAAACAACAGTTTTTGCAACAAAAGCAAATTTTAGGATTTTTTGTTGAGATTCACTTAGTTTTGGCCAGAACTTTGCAACTATTTTGTTTGCATAATCAAGTACCCAAACAAGACCAACTGCAGTCATAATGAATACTACGGGAATTGTTCCTATAGCACGTAATCCGTGTGGTATGCCTTCAGCTGTAGTAATAACTGGAACCATTAATCCCCAGAACCACCCAGCTAGCAAGAAGTACTTCCAGTCAACTGAATTTTTTATTGGAGTAAAGAAATATCGAGCTGCAAGTAATGTAATTCCAACTAAACCGATTGCAAAGAAAGGGGAGATAATTATAGAAATGAATGGCTCGCCTGAAATATTGTGACGCCAGTTTAAATCACCATCCCAGAAATAAGCTTTTAAGCTTAAACGTGTGACTTCTAATATACTGCCGATTAAATCACCGCCGTTTAAGTCTGGGTTAAAAATAGAAACTTGTCCGCTGCGACCAATAAAAGAACCAGGATGAGTATAAAAATAATGTAAAATCGGAGCCATCACTGCTGTAAAGGAAAGTCCAGCGAGAATGGTTGGTGTAAAGAATTTTTTGATTTGCTGAAATCCAGTTTTAAATCGTGCGCTTTGGTATATATCAACAAGAAGAGGCCATAATACAGCAAAAGCAACTACTGGAATAAAAATACGATAAGCAATATAACTATAGAAACCTAAACCGAAAGTTGCTCCAGTAACTATAGACCAAATGTAGCGTTTGGCGCGTGTTTGTGCGGTAACGGCCAAAAGCATGAAATAAATTGCAAAAGCTGTGAACAATGGAATTAGGTTGGCACGAAAAGCAGTACGAGACAGAACAACATGCCATGAAGAAACTGCCATGAAGAATGATGCTAATAGCGCTAGGTTAGTAGCACGTTTAGCTGCTGTAGCTCCATCTGTTTCTTTTGTAAGAAATTGGAACATTTTGCGAGTCATTAGGAAACATCCTAACACGGCCAATGCTCCTACTCCTGCAGAAACAATGTGATGCTGCCATGGACCTTTGCCGAAGACTTCAACGCTACCCCAAAGCATATAGAAGAATAATGCTTCACGACCATTGCCACGTTCATAGAACGGCTGAAGCTGGCCTTGCTGCATGGAATTAATATCCAGACCATTAGCAGCTTCGTCCGGGAATAAGCCGCCTGGCATTGCCATTATTTGATAAAAACGAAACGAGATTGCCAGCGCCATTACGCCGACTAGAAGCCATTTTTGTTTTGATGTCATTTTTGATATAATTAAAAAGCTAATATGCAATTTGAACGTCTTACAAAACGAACTTGGAGCATAGCTTTTGTCCTTTTTATTGTAACATTGATAGCTATCTATTTCAAAATGCGAAACGCTCCGGACACGGTTGCGCTTCGTTATAACGTCATAGTTGGTGTAAATGAAATCGGTAGTAAGTACGAGCTTTTAAAAATTCCCTTAACCGGATTTGTTATTGGTATTGTGAATTTTGCGCTCATTAAATTTCAAAAGTTTGATAAAACATTCTTGCCTTTTCTGGCAGCATTAGTTACTGCGTTAGTAAATTTGTTTTTACTTATCGCAGCTTTATTTTTATTCCAAGTTAGCTAAATGCAAGTATTCCGCAAGAGAACTAGAAAAGATAGATTGTGGGAAATTATTCCAGGAACAATGTTCTGGACGGTCTTTTTTGGTGCCATAATTTTATCTTTTACCAAACCAGTTTGGGCTGCAATATTTATTGTTTGTTTTGATTTGTATTGGCTGCTAAAGGCGATTAATACTGCGTTGCATTTAATTTCAAGCTACAGATGGTTCAGAATTTACGTAAAGATTGATTGGCTTCTTTTGGCTTCGTCGCTGGAAGACAGACAAAAACTTGTTGGTTACATGAAAGTTTCCGCAATGAAAGCAAAAAAAGCTTTGGAAAGAAAGTTTTATGCTACAGAAATTGAAAAGCTTGAAAGTTTCAAAGAAAATGGAATTATTAACCAGCCTTTAACAAATTTCTATCATTTAATAGTTGTTCCTTATGTAGATGAATCTGCAGAAGTTTTGCATTCAACTATCTCTGCATTGGTTAATTCTCAGTATCCTCATGAGAACATGATGCTTGTTTTGGCTTCCGAAGAACGTGCGGGTGAAGAAGCACAAGTTGTGGGTAAGGAAATGATTGAACGTTTTCAAGACAAATTCCATAAAATGTTCATTACCGTTCATCCAGATGGACTACCTGGAGAAATTAAAGGGAAAAGTGCTAATGCGAGTTATGCTGTTTCTTCTTTGCTTCCTGAATTGGAGAAAATGGGAATTAATGAAGAGCATGTTTTAATTTCCAATTTGGATAGCGATACAATAGTCCATCCGCAATATTTCGCTCGTGTAATGTATGCTTTTTTGACTTCTGAAAAACCTTATCGTCGCAGTTATCAGCCAATTGCAATTTACAATAATAATATTTGGGATAGCCCTGCGTTTATTCGTGTTGTTTCTGTTGCCAACTCGTTTTGGCAATTTACCGAAAGTTCACGTCCGGACAGGCTTCGCACTTTTGCTTCACATACAATGACTTTAAAAGCTTTGCGAGAAGTTGGTTTTTGGAAAAAAGATATTATTAATGAAGACGGCTATATTTTTTGGCAATGTTACCTTCACTATGAAGGTGATTATGAAGTAGTGCCTTTGTTCCTACCAGTTTCTCTGGATACTTGTCTGGCACCAACATTTTGGGAGACTTTGAAAAATCAGTATAAACAGAAGAAACGCTGGGCATATAATGTGGAATATTATCCGCATTTAATTCCAGCTTTGTTAAAGAGTAAGGCGCCTTGGCGAGATCGTTACTATAAACTATTCCAGTATGTTGAAGGGAATTTCAACTGGGCTACAGCAAGTGTATTGATTACTTCTTTGGGTTGGCTGCCTTTGTTAATCGGTGGACCTGAATTTAAAGAAACTGTTGTAGCTTATAACTTGCCGCATGCAACGCGAACTTTAATGACTATTGCAACAGGATTTTTGATTTTCAGCGTATACATTAATTTAATTCTCTTACCGCCACGTCCAAAGAAATATGGAGTGGGTCGCAGTGTGATGATG
>CAZGCV010000033.1:0-1393 GCA_964524735.1 uncultured Candidatus Saccharibacteria bacterium
CCTTTCTAGGTTTGATGGTGGCAAATCTTGCCCGTCAAATGACCAAAACTTTTCGACATTCCGTAATTATCACGATGGCAGTTTTAATTAGTGCGGTTTTTCTGCTTGGAGGACAAATTTTTATCGAACGTTTTTTGAATTTTGATACGACTGTGACGGTTGTTATTAATTTTATCGGCGGATTGTATTTTATCGTGCTATTGATGAAGGAGACGAAATTATGATTGAAGTCAGAAACGCCACGAAAAAATATGGTCATGCAAATGTAGTTGATGACGTTTCAGTAAAAATCGAAAAAGGAAAAATTACGTCTTTTATCGGTCCAAATGGTGCAGGAAAAACGACTCTTTTAGGAATCATCAGCCGTTTAATCAAACACGAAAGCGGACAGGTTTTAATCGAAGGTAAAGAGATTAATGAATGGAATTCCAACGAGTTAGCTAAGAAAATTTCGATTCTCAAGCAATCAAACTTTTTGAGTGTTCGTTTAACAATCCGTGATTTAGTCAGTTTCGGACGTTTTCCGCATTCACACGGAAATTTGAATGATGAAGATTGGAAATTCGTTGAAAAAGCGATTGAATATCTGAAATTGACCGATATTCAAGACAAATATTTAGACGAACTTTCAGGCGGACAACGTCAACGAGCGTTTATTGCGATGGTTGTTGCTCAAAATACTGAATATGTTCTTTTAGACGAACCGCTCAACAATCTCGATATGAAACATTCTGCCGAAATGATGAAAACTTTGCGGAGTTTGGTTGATGAACTCGGCAAAACAGTCATTTTAGTTTTGCACGACATCAATTTCGCTTCAGTTTATTCGGATTACATTATCGCATTGAAAAACGGCAAGTTAGCCAAACAAGGAAATATCAGCGAAATAATTCGAGAAGACGTTTTGGAAGATATTTTTGAAATGAAATTCCGGATTGAGGAAATCGGAAATCAAAGAATTTGTATTTATTTTTAACAGAAAAGCTATGAAAAAAATTTTATCAATTTTAATTTTAACTATTTCAGCATTTTTATTATTTGGTTGCGAAACTGCTTCAACTCCTACAGCAAATAATGAAACAAAAGAGAAAATCACCGTCAAAGACGCAAAATACGGCGATCAGGAAGTTCCTCTTGATCCGCAAAAAATTGTTTCCTTTGATTACGGTGCTTTGGATACTTTGGCTGCCTTAGGACTGGAAAGTAAAATTGCAGGTTTGCCGAAATCAAATTTGCCCGAACTTTTGAAGTCTTTCGGTGATGAAAAATACGCTAATGCAGGCAATCTTTTTGAGCCTAATTTTGAACTTCTTTATACCTTAAAACCTGATTTAATTATCGTTTCAGGTCGTGCGGTAGCAAAGATTGAAGACTTACGAAAAATTGCTCCAAC
>CAZGCV010000033.1:1403-3693 GCA_964524735.1 uncultured Candidatus Saccharibacteria bacterium
ACTATTTATCTTGAGCCGAAAAATGACGATTATTACAACACTTTCAAAGCCAATGTAGAACTTCTCGGCAAGATTTTGAAGAAAGAAGATTTGGTTAAACAAAAACTCGCTGAAGTTGATAAAAAACTGGCTGATTTAACTGCTAAAACAAAAGACAGTGATAAAACAGGTTTGATTTCACTTTATACTGCCGGAAAACTTTCAGTTTACGGACCGCAATCACGTTTTGGAGTTTTGCATCAAGCTTTCGGAGTTAAACCAGCTGATCCGAATATCCAAGAAGCTGCTCAACATGGACAAGTTGTTAATTTTGAATATCTTAAAAAAATTGATCCTGATTATTTATTCATAATAGATAGGGCGAAAATCTTAGGTGAAGAAACTTTAGCTCAAACATTTCTTGATAATGATGTAGTTAAAACAACAAAAGCATCGAAAAATAACAACATTATTTATTTGAATACTGAAAATTGGTATACAGTTTCCGGCGGACTTCAAAGTATGACTAAAATGATTGAAGAAATTTCGGCAGCACTTAAGTAGTAATATGACAGAAGAAAAAAAGTCTCCTCCAATCATCAGAGAAGTTTTGCGAGTAATTAGGAAAGAACAAATTACGCCGAATTACTTGCGAATCGTGGTTGGCGGTGAAAACGTCCAAAAGTTTGAAATTGTTACGGTTGGAGTAAATAATAAAATTCTTATTCCGCCGGAAGGTGTAAAGGAAGTTTATCTTCCGAAATTGAATGAAGGCATATTAATTCAGCCACCCAAAGATGTTCGCCCAGTTATGAGGACTTACACTTGCCGAGCATTGGATTTGGAAAAGAACGAAATGTCAATTGATTTTGCTCTACACGGCGATGAAGGAATTGCTGCCAATTGGGCGAAAAATTGCAAAATCGGGGATAAACTCGGCGTGGCAATGAAAGGCTACTCCAAACAACTTTATCCTGAAGCTGATTGGTATTTATTAGCTGGCGATATGACCGCACTTCCTGTTTTAAGTGTGATTCTGGAAACTTTGCCTAGTGAAGCAACTGGCACAGCGATTATCGAAATACAAACAGAAGAAGATAAACAAATTATCCAAACCAATTCAAAGGTTGAAATTAAATGGATTGTGAATCCAAAGCCGGGAAAAACAACTCAATTGCAAAATGCAATTCGAGCAGTTAAACTTCCAAATATTGATACTAGAAAATTTGCTTATGTTGCCGCAGAGTTTGCAATTGTTAAAGATGCTAGACAATTTTTGCGTCAAGAAAATGGCTGGACTACCAAAGAAATGCACGGTTTTGGCTATTGGCAATTAGGGGCTGCTGAAGATGCCTCTGCTCACGAACGTCACGAAGAATCGCACGAAAGAGTAGCTTAAAAAAACAATCTTCAATAACAAAAAAAGGAATGCCCAATAATTGAGCATTCCTTTTCTAATTCTAATATTCCAATCAAAACTATGGAACAATAACGTTGACCACATCACCTTCTGGATCATCAACTGGTGTTGGGGCAGGTTGTCCTGGTTGTGCGCGTGGTGCGCCTTTAGCTTTATTAGTTACAAAAACTTTTCCTGATTTTTTATCAATCGCAATAGTTTGCGGGAAAGAACCTGTTTTTAATTCTGCTACAACTTTATAAGTTTTAGCATCAATTACGCTAGTTGTTCCTGCACCGCGATTAGCAACATAAATTAATTCTTTAACAGGATTGTAATTGATACCTAAAGCACCTGCACCTGTTTTGATTGTTTCTAATAATTTGCCTGATTCATCATAAACAGTCACAACACCATCACCTTGATTAGCAACAAAAAGACGTTTTCCTTTTGCATCATGAACTAAATTAATTGAACCTTTAACACCTGTTTCAAATGATAGAGCAACTTTCTTAGCTTTCAAATCATAAGCAGTTACTTTAGCAGGAACTACTTTTCCTTCTGCTTGGCTTCCCATATTGGTTACATATAGAATTTGCTTGGCAGAATCAATTGCCAAGCCGGTAACGCCTTCACCCAATCCTTCAATCAAATGACTGAATTTATTAGTTGCACCGTCAATTACCCAAACATCAGTCATATTTGTTACATAAACTTTGTTTGTCGATTCATCAGCAACTACTTCTCTCGTATGAGATTTATCTTGTCCGTGATTTATCGTGGCAACAATTTTTCCAGTTTTTAGATCAATTGCGCTAACAGAATTATTGCGAGTATTGGTTGTATAAAGCGTTTGGGTTTTGCTATTTAATCCAAGACCGAATGGTGGGGCTTCATTAACATCAAGTTCGC
>CAZGCV010000034.1:0-3692 GCA_964524735.1 uncultured Candidatus Saccharibacteria bacterium
AACCAATATTATTGTAAGACCTTGCTGTATCCGGATGATTATCGCCAAATAATTCCTTGCGAATTTTCAAAGCTTTCTCTTTATATTCCAAAGCTTTTTGATGCTTGTCTAATTCTCCATAAGTAGAACCAATATTATTGTAAGACCTTGCTGTATCCGGATGATTATCGCCAAATAATTCTTTTTGAATTTCTAAGGCTTTCTCTTGATATTCCAAAGCTTTTTGATGATTTCTTAAATTTCCATAAGTAGAACCAACATTATTGTAAGACCCTGCTGTATCAGGATGATTGTCTCCAAATAATTCCTTACGGATTTCTAAGGCTTGCTCATCACATTTTAGACCAGTTTTATAATCTCCCAATCCATTATGTATAGTTCCTAAATCTGCCAAGATATTAGCTTGTAATTCGTGATTATAAAGAGATTTTTCTTGATAGGTTCTTAAAGCTTCGTCTAAAAATAATTTTGATTCTTGGTAACTACCACGATGCCAAACAGTATAAGCCTTTAGCCAAATTAAATAGGTTGTTTGGATTGGGAAAGATTCTAAAGATTGAGATTCCCATTTTTCCAAATTCTCAAGCATTTCCTCATATTCAGTTAAATTATTAAACTCATTCTTTCGCTCATTAAACCATTTAATCAGCCTATTTAATATTATTTGTTGCCAACCTGAATTACTTCCAAGTGGTTTTTCCAATTGTCTGACACGCTCTAAAAGACGGTGAATTGCATAACGTTCTGCTTTATCATCTTTCTTTAAGAGTTTAAGTTCTAAAGCTAGTGCGAGAGCATCATCAAAATCAAGATTATTTTCTGGATTAACCATTTCACGCAAAAGAGAAAAACTCATTGGAGAGCTTCCACTCCAAGCTAAAATATCTAAAATCTCGGCTAGATACGGAGTTTTATTAAGAAATTGCTCACTAATGCTAAGTGTGCGAATAATACTTATGTCATGATTGGTAAAGGTTTCATATGGAAAACGCTTTTCAATATTCTCTAAAGGTTCAGTATTAAAATGTTCAAGATAAATTTGAAAAGATATGTTTTTCCGTTTAGCTAAATATCCACCAACGAGTTCAATAGCTAAAGGAAGTCCGTCAAGTTCTTCAATTAGATTATTTAATGCTTTTACTTCTACATCGTCAGAAGGTTTACGCTCGGAAATTGAAAGCAATAATTCTTTTGAATCTTCAAATGAAAGGATATTCAGATCAATCTGCCTAAATCCGTCTTGTTCTTCTCTGGAAGTAATTAAAAGATGAACTGACTTTTTATCACTTGGAAGAAAAGATTTAATATCAGTTACCTTTTCAACATTATCAAAGATAATCAAACAATCTTTTAGCTCAAGAAAACGCTCTTTAGCTACATCAAATTGATTAACTGATTTGTCATCACGAAAAATCCATCTCTTGGCTTCACCAATCTGAATCAATTGATTATCAATATCCGCATCTGCCGTCAACCAATAAATACCGTTTGGATATTCATTTCGATAGAGATGTGCATATTCGACAGCTAATTGTGTCTTTCCAAGCCCGCCCATGCCTTGAATATTATGTGCTTGTCCAATATGTGTAGGTCTGCCACTTTTAAGTGAGGTATGAATCTCTACAATCTTATCTGTTCGCCCGATAAATCCATCACCTTTAGAAGCAAAAGGAACATTAAAAAAAAGAGCTTTATCATCTTTAGGTGAAAGAGATGGAGAATTAGTAGCAATTTCAGCTACTACCTCTTCTTTTGAATCATCACTTCCTTGAGCGATAGCAATTAATTGTTCGATTTTTTCTTCTAAAGGCTTACCGAAATCAGAAAATGGAATAGGCGTAACGTATGAGGGAAAATTAGCTGTAACAATATCTTTTTCCCTAAACAAAATATAATAAGAATCTGCTCCGCCTTTATAAATTTGATGGATATATTCAAGAATTTCTTTTAAATAATCATCATCAAGACTAAATCCAATGAAAAGAAAGGTCTTTTGTGTCAGAATATTAAGTAGAGTTTGGAATTTTGCTTCGTTATTCCTTTCTTTGTAGAATCCATCAAATTGTTGACGCGTGAAAATAATATTGTCAACGTGATCTATACTTCCATGTAAGTGCCAAACTGTTGGACGCTTAGGGTATGATTCATTTTGCAATTGAGCATATTCAACATTTTGTGCGTCTAAAAATTTAACATCACCAGCTTGAGGACAAGTCTATTGCAATGCCCTATCAACATTAGTGGTAATAATTAAATTGTTACTAAGCTGCCAAATTAACTCAGATAATTTTAATGATTCAGGAAAAGCTTCTTCTTTTTTCTTATCAAAACTATTTTCAAAAGTCTCATACCAAAGTTTATTGGATAATTCTTCTTGAGCGTGTTGTAGTGCTTCAAGATATTTTGGTTTTGCTAGTTTTATAAAATTTAGTACAAGGTTAGCATCTTCAGCTTTATTCTCACCTCGCAAAGTTTCTGCTAGAGTTTCGACAAATTCTTTCCAAGTAGGGAAAAGAGAATCATCTGATTCTGTTCCATCACCATTTATTTTCTTAATTGCTTTTGAAACACCAGCTCCAACAAAAGGAATTACTTTGCTATCTCGTAAAGCAGTTTTAAGAGAATTAGGAATATTATCTGAAATATCTGTCATGAGAACCTTTTTAGATTTAATTTTCAATAAACTGCATTGAGATCGGGAAAATGGATTTTTTGATTAGAGCAAACTTAAGCCTTAATTATCTTATAAGATTCGTTATTTTTCTACTTTATCTTAGATTAAGAAAGACAATGTGAATTTATGAAAATCAAAATTATCAAATTCTCACACGTTTTTAGTTTTCTCAAAAACCTCATTCAAATCCAATTCGCTGACGTTTTGAATATTCTCGCAAAGTTCCATCAAAAGTTTATCTTGTGCGTTGCCTTTCTCTTTGGCGATGGAATAAGGCAGATCTTTGCGGAAAGTAACCATTGAATATTTTGAGAAGTAATCTGGAAAAGTTTGTTCGAGTTTGGTTTCGAGTTCGCGTTTGCGTTGGAAGATCGGATTAGCGACGGCATCACGCATTTCATAGAAATTTTCTTCCGCCATATCAGCGATAGCGTCGGTATTAGGTTTGCGAACTTCGGTAAATTCGTTGAAAACTTTTTCCCAATCGGCATCGTGTTTTTCGATTAGTTCATTGAGAATCCGACAATCTTCAAAAGATGCGTTCATACCTTGTCCGTAAAATGGAACAACGGCGTGGGCGGCATCACCGATCAGCAAGCTTTTTCCTCCAATGTTCCAAGGAAAACATTTGATCGTGCCGAGATTTCCGGTTGGATTGCTAAAGAAGTCTTCAACGAGCGTTGGCATCAAAGGAATCGCATCGGCAAAGTTTTTCTCGAAGAAACTAATCAAAGTTTTCTCATCTTTCAGTTGGGCAAAACTATTTTCTCCTTCGTGCGCGAGAAACAATGTGCAGGTGTAGCTCCCGTCAAAATTCGGCAAGGCGATCATCATAAAAGAACCGCGAGCCCAGATGTGCAAAGCGTTGAATTCGAGATTGGGAAGGTTGGTAGAAAGCTGAGGTTTCTTGTCTAATTTGGCTAATTGCTTGAGTTTGTCAATCCATTTGCTGAGTCGATTTTGTTTAATTTCAGGTTGCGGAATTTCACTAGGAATATGTAATTCTTTATATCCGTGT
>CAZGCV010000035.1:0-625 GCA_964524735.1 uncultured Candidatus Saccharibacteria bacterium
TGATTTTTTATGCGACATACACACCGGAACATTCTATTCTCAACGTGTTTCTTGCAGGTGCAGGACTAATCGGTTCTGTTATGGTTAGCTACACTACTGCTAGAAGTGAAGGTTTGGGAATTAAATCAAACGTTGGATTTCTTCAAAGACCTGAGAGAATTGTCTTATTTATCATCGGCGGTTTATCAACCTGGAATTGGGAATCCGATCACTTTTTAGCGAATCGAATGCCGCAAGTTTTATGGATTTTAGCGATATTTTCATTTTGGACATTTATTCAAAGAATGCTGTATACCCGTAAAGAATTGAGAAAACCTATCGCTGAAACCGTTTAAAATTACATCTAATTTTGAAATCGAGAAATGCAAAATCATAGTGGTTTTGCATTTTTTAATTATTGATAACCATAAAAGTTTAGTATTAACTAACCATTGTTAATTTTTAATGGAGACAAAATGAAAAAAGATGAGATTTTAGAGCTGGCATTAAGTCACGGACTCCAAATTGTCGGCGATATATCCATTAATGAGATGGGCGTTGACTTCAGAGTGGTTTTTGCTACTGATGAAAGCGGTAAAAAATGGGTTTTGCGAATACCTCGTCGCGAAGATTTAGTTGATCAAAT
>CAZGCV010000035.1:635-1686 GCA_964524735.1 uncultured Candidatus Saccharibacteria bacterium
AAATTCAGCAAGAAAGTAAGATACTAAGTCTGGTTAAAAAGCACTTATCTGTTTCTGTCCCAAATTGGGAAATCATAACTTCAAATTTAATAGCTTATCCATTATTAGAAGATCCGCCAGTTATAACTTTCGACGCTAAAACTTATGATGTTACTTGGAATATTGATAAAGATGATGCCCGATTTGTTTCTTCATTAGCTAAAGTTTTGGTAGAACTACATCAAATTCCAACTCAAGGATCTTTGTCAGAAGGACTAAAATTTTCGACACCTGAAATGTTTAGACAAGAAGTTTTAGACAATATTGAAACTGTCAAACGAGAACTGGGAATGAGTGTGGAAATGGAAAACAGATGGCGAAAATGGATTGATACCGATAATCTTTGGGCGGATTTTTCCACGTTTATTCACGGTGATTTGTATGCAGGTCATATTTTAGCTGATAAAAATGCGGAAATTAGCGGAATTATTGATTGGTCTGAAGGACAAGTAAGCGATCCATCCATTGATTTTTCAGGACACATTGCAGTTTTTGGAGAAGAAAGTCTAAAAGATTTGATTCGTCTCTATGAAAAGTTTGGAGGCAAAGTTTGGGATAATCTTTTTGAACAAACTGTTGAGCGTCATTCGGCTTCGCCGTTAAATTATGCAGTTTTTGCACTTAAAACAAATACCGACGAACATCTAAATGCTGCTAAAATTCAACTTGGAGTAGCTTAAAAAAAAAACTAAAAAAGCGGAAAGTAAATTAGCAAACTTAAAAACCCGTAGAATGCTGATTTCTTTTCCACTTTTGTTGTTGGTCATTAAAAGTCTAGCTTTTAATCTTTACTGCCCAAGGCTCACTATAATGAGTTGCCCAATTTACTAAATCTAAGTTTAGAATTTTATGCGTTGCTTTTTTGGTATTAACCTCAACGATCATATAAGCATCCTCATCGTATCTGGTTGAGCCCATAACATAATGTTGCGGACCAAAAGTTCGTGCAAAATCAAACCAACGATGCCAGTGCCCTGAAACTACGAATTGAATTGTGTCTTTATATTTTTTC
>CAZGCV010000035.1:1696-3231 GCA_964524735.1 uncultured Candidatus Saccharibacteria bacterium
AAAATAGACAACATTCCGTAGTCTTTAATTTCAGCTTGCTGCAAACTGAACAACGGATAGTGGACGAAAACAAAGGTAGGTTTTTGCTGTTTTAGTTCGGCTTCAAACCAATTCAATTGTTCTTCGCCCATCGAACCTGTGCCTTTGTTGAATTTATCGCTTTTATTATTCCAAGTATCACCAATAAAGTTGTTCAAATGAATAAACTTATAGTTTCGGTGCATGATTGAATAATATGGTTTAACGCCGAGTTTTTCTTTGAAAAGTTCGTGTGACATTTCACGCGAAACATTTGGAACTGAATAATCGTGGTTTCCAAAGCCAACATGAACAGGCATTTTGAACTCATCAATTAAACCTTTAGCATTATCGATCCGGGTTTTATTTTTGAAGTAAAAATCGTAATCAACGGAAGGATAATCATGAAAAAAATCACCAACGATAAAAGCTTGCTCAACAGCTGGGCGAATATTGTTGATTGTTTCACGAGCTTTTTGCAAACGTTTTGTAGTTAAGAAGATCGTTTCCGTATCAAGCGGATTTCCTTCAGGACCTTTGTAGAAATCGTCAATAATATGCGTATCGGCGATTACTGCAAAACGAAAAATATCTTTATTGAAAGCTGTGGTCAAAAAATTTTCTTTGTCGCTCGCTAAGATATTTGGGATCGGATTAAGTGCCGCTAAAGCACCTAATCCAAGTCCTGTTTTGAATAAAAATTGACGACGTGGAAGAATAATTCTTTCAGTTTCTTTCTCTTTATTTTCTTTCATTTTAGCTCCTTAGAAATAAAGTTTGACAGCCAACTGAATTTCTCTAGCAGGAAACGCGCTGGTAATTGTTCCGAAATTACCACTTGAAACGTTAGCATTTGGAGTGCCGAAATTTGTTTTATTAAACAAGTTGAATGCTTCAGCACGAAATTCTAATTTGGTATTTTCATTGAATAAAGTGAATTGTTTGTGAATACCAAGATCAGCTTGCCAGAAACCTGGTCCACGGAATCCATTTCGAGGAGCATTACCAAATGGTTTTGTATAGTCTGGTATAGTTACTGACCCTAAATTAAAGTAATTATTTGGGGTCCAGTTTTCATTAACAACAATTCCGCTGATGTTAGGACGATATGTCATATCACCGCCAACAGTAGCTTGACCTGTTGGAGAATAGCTTAAATTAACAGTTCTTCCGCTAGTAATACGATTAACGGCTGTTAGTCTGAATCCACCAATAATTGCGTCTAAAACACGCGGCATATCTGCTCCGAAAGTTTTTCCGCGACCAATTGGTAAATCGTAAACAACACTGGTTGTATTATTTACAGGAATGTCATAACCCGATCTGCCCCATTCTCCGGCAATATCAGAAAAGTTTGCTCTGGAATTATCACCGTTAGCGGATTCCAAATGTCCTGAAGCATTATCAAATGCTTGCGATAAAGTGAACGAATGCAAGAGATACAATCCTTTTGAAAAACGTTTTTCAATTTTCAATTGGAATGAATCATATTGTGCTTTTCCATCATCAAGTGTTCC
>CAZGCV010000036.1:0-3199 GCA_964524735.1 uncultured Candidatus Saccharibacteria bacterium
ACCCACCGAAAAACGTCTCGAGTTGTTTGTCGAGACAGCGACGCAACTGGGGTCGCTCCCTTTCCATATGGAAAAGGATTTCTGGGTGTGCTGGGTGCTGGAGGCCCTGTTCCGCGATGCGGAGGTGGGGCCGCACCTGACGTTTCGCGGCGGCACGTCGTTGACCAAGGCGTGGGGGCTGATCGAACGGTTTTCGGAAGACGTCGATCTTGCCATGTCGAGAAGCTGGCTGGGCACGGCGAAAGAACCCGGCGAGGCGGGCATCTCCACGTCCGAGAAAGACCGCCGCCTCAAGAGGCTGCGGGACGAATGCCGGGGAATGATCGCGGAGCGCCTGCTGCCGGTTCTGGAAAAAGCCGCGGCGGGGCTCCCGGAGCCGTCGCGCATCGAGGTGGAACCGTTGGAGAAAGCGCGTGATCCGTTTTGCCTGCATTTCCACTATCCGGGAACGGGCCTGCAACCACCGGCGGATTACAATCGGGCGCAGGTGAAGATCGAACTGAGCGGCCGCGCGGATGATTGGCCGATGGAGGAAAGGACGCTGCGCCCCTATGTGGCGGAGGCATTTCCCGAACAAACCGGCGATCTCCGGCTGGTTTTGTCCTGCGTGAAGCCGGAGCGGACTTTCTGGGAAAAGGCGGCCCTGCTCCACGAGCAGAACATCCGCCCGGAAGACAAGCCGCTGGCCGCCCGGCAGGCGCGGCATTTGTCGGACCTGGTCCGGCTGTGGGAGGCGAAGGTCATGGAAGCCGGGGGATTCGCGGACTTGTTCGCCGGAGTGAAGGCGCACCGGCGGGTGTATTTCGATTACAAGTGGGTGGATTACGAAGCCCTGGCGCCTGGCGGGCTGCGACTGGTTCCGCCGGAGGAAAAACGCGCGGCGTGGCGGGCGGATTACGACGCGATGCGGGAAATGTTTTTCTCCGAGCCGCCGGCATTTGATGACATCCTTTCCCAACTCGCCCATATCGAACAATCTCTTGCCAGCCGATGACATCGAATTTCGCCTTCCTCCGACCCGAGTGGCCCGGCTTGCACGAAACGGCGGGCAAGGCGGAGGCATTGGCGCATGCCGTCCGCGGGCGGCGCAGCGCACGTCGCTGGCGGAGCTGGACGCCCTCTTCGCCTCCCTCCAGCACCGCGCCTTCCGCGGGGATTTGTAATCACCGCTCCGCGTTTTGTCAGAAAAACGCCCTCGTTTTCCTGAGATATAACCTCCGGCCCGGAAAGCCGGTTCTTCCTCTGATTTTGTTACAAATCCGACGCTGGATTTGTAACACTTTTCCCGCTCCACCGGTCCGGGAAACAGGGTTGATTATCTCAGAAAAATGTATTCATATTTCATAGATAATGGCTCGCCCCGCCGTCCAGTCCAGCACGCCCTCCCGCATCGCCCGCCGCATCCAGCGGGCCGGGGACGACGCGGTCTTTGCCACCAGCGACTTCCTGGACCTGGACACGCGCACGGCGGTGGACGCAGCCCTCGCCTGGCTCACCCGCAAGGGCAGCCTGCGCCGCCTCGCCCGCGGCCTCTATTACCGCCCGCGCATCAACCCCTGGCTTGGAGAAATCACGCCGTCCAGGGAGGCGGTGGTAGCCGCGCTCGCCCGCCGCGATCACATGCGGGTGCGCAAGATTGACGCCAGCGCGGCCAATCTGCTCGGCCTGAGCGAGCAGGTGCCGGCCCGCGTGGACTACCTGACCGATGGGCGCACCCGCACCGTGAAGGCCGGATCGCATGTCATCCGGTTTCGCCACGTGTCGCCGCGCGCCATCGCTCCCGAAAACACCACCACGGGGCTGGTGATCGCCGGCTTGCGCAGCCTCGGCAGGGAGAAGGTCACGCCCGCGCACCTGCGCCGCCTGCGTGAGACCATCCCGGCGAAGGAACGCCGCCGCCTGCTGGACGATCTCACGCTCGCGCCGGGCTGGATGCATCCGCACTTGCAGGCTCTCGCCGGGGAGGATTCGCCATGAACCGCTTCGCGACCATCCCGGCGCAACAACGGGCGGATTTTTTCACCCGCCATGAGGAGCGCACCCGGGTGGACCCCACCATCTCCGAAAAGGATTTCTGGGTGTGCTGGCTGCTGGGGCAAATCTTCGCCACGCCGGAACTCGGCGGTGGCGCCGTCTTCAAGGGCGGCACGTCGCTCTCCAAGGTGTTCGGGGTGATCGACCGCTTTTCCGAGGATGTCGATCTCGGTCTCAGCCCGGACTCGCTCGGCTATTCCGAGAGCGAAATCGACGCCGCGCCCACCAAAACGGCCCGGGGCAAGCGCGCCGCCGCGCTCCTTGCCGCCTGCGCCCGGCATGTGGAGACGCGGTTCATGCCCGTTTTGGAAGTCCTCATCCACGAGCATCTCGGCGCGAAGCCGGGCGGGCGCTCCTGGCTGCGCTATGAACTGGAGGAAGCGTCGCCGGTGGTCCATTTCGATTATCCAACCGCGCTGCCCAATCCGCTTCCCTACATCCGCACCGCCGTGAAGATCGAATTCGGTTCGCTCACCGATCAGCGGCCCACGGGCACGCACCGCATCGAGCCGCTGGTGGCGGAACTGGCGCCGGGAGCGTTCGCCGATTTCACGGCGGAGGTCGTGGCGCTGGAGATCGAGCGCACGTTCTGGGAAAAGGCCACGATCCTGCACGCGGAGTTTCACCGCCCGGCCGACAAGGCGCAGCCGGCACGCTATGCGCGGCACTACGCCGATTTCGCCGCGCTCTGGCGGCACCCGCGCGGGCGGGCGGCGGCGGCGCGCCTCGACCTGCTGGAGCGGGTGCGGCTGCACAAGAGCCGTTACTTCGCCTCAAGCTGGGCGCACTACGAAACCGCCGCGCCCGGCACGCTGCGCTTCGCGCCGCCCGCGACCCGCCTCGCCGAGTTGGGTCGCGACTACGCGGCCATGCGCCCGATGTTTCTCACCGCCCCCGTCACCTTCGACGAAATGCTCGCCGTCCTCCGCGAGGCCGAACAATCACTGAACCGCCCATGAGCCACTTCGCCTTCCTCCAACTCGAGTGGCCCGGCATGCATGAGGCGGCGAGCAAGGCGGAGGCGTTGGCGCATCCCGATCCGCGCACTGCGTGCTTTTATGCCCGGCGGGCCTTGGAGGCGGGGATGGCGTGGCTCTACACCTACGATGCGAAGCTGAAGCTCCCGTATCAGGACAACCTGAGCGCGCTCATTCATGAGCCGACC
>CAZGCV010000037.1:0-3040 GCA_964524735.1 uncultured Candidatus Saccharibacteria bacterium
TTTTGATGGTGTAGCAGGTGTTGAACCTCAATCTGAAACAGTTTGGAGACAAGCTGATAAGTATGGCGTTCCAAGAATGTGCTTCATCAATAAGTTAGATCGTGCGGGTGCATCATTTGAAAGAAGTTTTGATTCTATTTTGACCAGATTAGGTGCTAATGCAGTTGCTATCCAAATTCCGATCGGAGCTGAAGACCAACTTAAAGGTGTAGTTGATCTAATCGAAATGAAAGGATTGGTCTGGAGTGAAGCTACTAAATTCGGTGCTGAATACCATGCTGGAGAAATCCCTGCTGATTTAGTTGACACTGCTAATGAGTGGCGGGAAAAATTGATCGAAGCTGTTGCTAATATTGATGATGAGATTGCGATGAAATATCTTGAAGGTGAAGAAATTACACCGCAAGAAATTCGCGCAGCTCTTCGTAAAGGAACTCTTGCATTGAAAATTGTTCCTGTCGTAACCGGCTCAGCTTTCAAAAACAAAGGTGTTCAAACTTTGCTTGACGCAGTTGTTGATTTCATGCCAAGTCCATTGGATATTCCGGCTGTTGAAGGAACTAATCCTAAAACTGATGAAGTTGAAAGCCGCGAAGCTACTCCTGACGCGCCATTCTCTGGATTGGTGTTCAAGTTGATGGCAGATAAGCACTTAGGTCAGCTTGCTTTCGTTCGAGTTTATTCTGGAACTATTACATCAGGTTCTTACGTTTACAACACAATTAAAGGTTCTAAAGAACGTGTTGGTCGTTTAATGTTGATGCATGCTAATAAACGTGAAGACGTTGAAAGTGCATCGGCTGGTGAAATTATCGCTGTTGCTATTAAGAATGTAACAACTGGCGATACTATTTCTGACGAAACCAAGCAAATTATTTTGGAATCAATGGAATTCCCTGATCCGGTAGTTAGAGTTGCAGTTGAACCTAAAACTCGTGCTGACCAAGATAAAATGGGTATTGCATTAGGAAGGCTTGCTTCTGAAGATCCAAGTTTCCAAGTTAATTCTGATCACGAAACAGGACAAACGATCATCGCCGGAATGGGTGAACTTCATTTGGAAATTATTGTTGACCGAATGAAACGTGAGTTTGGCGTTGAAGCTAACGTTGGTAAACCGCAAGTAGCTTATCGCGAAACAATTACGACTCAAGCTCCTGGTAAAGAAATCTTCAAGAAACAATCTGGTGGTCGCGGACAATTTGCACACGTTGAACTTGAAATCGAACCAGCTCCGGGTGAAGGCTTTGTATTCGTTGATAAAATTAGTGGTGGTTCAATTCCGCGTCAATTTATCAAACCAACAATGGAAGGGATGAAAGATGCTATGCGTCGCGGATTCCTTGCCGGATACGAATTAGTCGACATCAAAGCTACCTTGGTTTTCGGTTCATATCACGAAGTTGACTCTGATGAGCGTTCATTCCATATTGCCGGAAGTATAGCTTTCCAAGACGCTGTTAAAAAAGCAAAACCTGTTTTGCTTGAACCGATTATGCGTATTGAAGTTGTCACACCGGAAGAATATATGGGAGCAGTCAATGGCGACTTGAATCGTCGTCGTGGACAAATCGAAGGTATGAATCCGCGTCCGGGTGGTGTACAAGTTGTTACGGCATTTGTTCCACTGTCTGAAATGTTTGGATATACAACAGATTTACGTTCTGCAACTCAAGGTCGAGCAACATCTACAATGCATTTTGAAAGATATGCAGAAGCACCAAGAAATGTTGCTGAAGAAGTAATTGCCAAAGTTAAAGGCGCAAGCAGTTAAAAAATAAGGATGAAAGAAGGCGAAAGGATAGGGTAAAAATCTTTCGTCCTTCTCATAAAAAAGAGGGTAAAAACTTAAAATTATGAGTAAAGAGAAATTTGATAGAAGTAAGCCACACGTTAATATTGGGACGATTGGACACGTTGATCACGGAAAGACGACATTGACAGCGGCGATTACGAAAGTATTGTCGAAGCATAATCCTAATGTAACAGTTAGAGCGTTTGATACGATTGATAATGCTCCTGAAGAAAGAGAGCGTGGGATTACGATTGCGACTTCACACGTTGAATACGAAACACCGAATCGTCACTATGCACACGTTGATTGTCCTGGTCACGCTGACTACGTTAAAAACATGATTACCGGAGCAGCTCAAATGGACGGAGCGATCTTGGTAGTAGCAGCGACAGACGGACCAATGCCGCAAACTCGCGAACACATTTTGCTTGCTCGTCAGGTAGGAGTTCCATCGATCGTTGTTTTCATGAACAAGGTTGATATGGTTGACGACGAAGAGTTGTTGGAATTAGTTGAATTAGAGATCAGAGAACTTTTATCAAGCTACGAATTCCCAGGAGACGACACACCGATCGTTAAAGGATCTGCTTTAGGCGGATTGAACGGTGAAGAAAAATGGGAAGCTAAGATCGATGAATTGATGCAAGCGGTAGATGATTTCATCCCGACTCCGGAAAGAGAAATTGACAAACCATTCTTGATGCCTGTGGAAGATATTTTCACAATCCAAGGACGCGGAACAGTTGCGACTGGAAGAGTTGAAAGAGGAATTGTTAAAGTAAACGAAGCTGTTGAGATCGTTGGTGTCAGAGATACACAAACAACTGTTGTAACAGGCGTTGAAATGTTCAAGAAGTTGTTGGACGAAGGACGTGCCGGAGACAACGTTGGTTTATTGCTTCGTGGTGTTGACCGAAAAGCGATCGAAAGAGGACAAGTAATTGTTAAGCCGGGAACGATCAAACCG
This sequence comes from uncultured Candidatus Saccharibacteria bacterium, assembly GCA_964524735.1. Classification (GTDB taxonomy): domain Bacteria; phylum Patescibacteriota; class Doudnabacteria; order UBA920; family UBA920; genus UBA920. Next base: position 2,763 of record CAZGCV010000037.1, read on the forward strand.
CACACCAAGTTCAAAGCTGAAGCGTATGTATTAACGAAAGAAGAAGGCGGAAGACACACTCCATTCTTTACCGGATACAGACCGCAGTTCTATTTCAGAACGACAGATGTAACAGGAGTAGCTCATTTACCAGCAGGAACAGAAATGGTCATGCCGGGAGACAACATTGCGATGGATATTGAGTTGATTGTACCGATTGCGATGGAGAAAGGGTTAAGATTTGCTATCAGAGAGGGAGGCAGAACGGTAGGTGCCGGAACTGTTTCCGATATTATTGA
>CAZGCV010000038.1:0-2976 GCA_964524735.1 uncultured Candidatus Saccharibacteria bacterium
AAACAAGTTTCAGTCGCCAATGACGCTTTTGAAAAAGATTTGTCTTTAGCCGAGATCGAGCGTCAATATATTCTTGCAAAGTTTTCCAAATTTAATAATAACATTGCTCAAACTGCTAAAGCGATCGATGTTTCGCTTTCTACGCTCAAACGAAAACTCCGGGAATTCGGAGTAAGATAACTTTCCAATTCATCTTAAACAAAAGCTCATTTTGACCAGTCCGTTTTGGACTGGTTTATTATTTTAGGCGGTTCATTTTGAACTGAACCAAGTTTTATAATGAAAGTGATTTTATGTTATTTCTTGTGAATACGGGGTTTAAGTGTTTTTAAGGTTTGTGGCATACACCTTGCTTTATTGAGAAGCAGCGAATCGGCTAATACCTAGCAAGACTTTAAATTATGAAAAAAACTTCATCGGAAAATGTAAAAACAGTCTTAATCGTAGATGATGAAAAACTTTTTTTAGCTAGTCTTGAAGAAGGTCTCTTATTTTTTGCTGATGAATTCTCAGTGATAACCGCATTGAATGGAAAAAAAGCGCTTGAAAAACTGCGCAAATATGATGTGGATTTAGTTGTCACCGATTTGAAAATGCCTGAGATGGATGGCTTTGAGCTTCTTACGCAAATGGTCAAAGAATATCCGCATATTCCCGTTATTGTAATGACAGCTTTTGGAACGCCCGATATTGAGAAAAGTATCCAAGAATTTGAGGTTTTCGATTATCTAGAAAAACCAATTGATTTCAAAACGCTGGCTGAGAAAATTCAGATCGGAATTAATAAGAATTCTGACGGTCATCTCAAAGGCATTATGCTTTTCAGTTTTCTTCAATTATTGCAGATCGAGAAGAAAACCTGTGTTTTGAAAGTGTTTTCTCACGAAAAGAAAGGCGTTTTGAATTTCTCAAAAGGTGAATTAATTGATGCAGCTTTCGGTGAACTGAATGGAGAGGAAGCCGCTTTTGAGATTGTCTGCTGGGAAGATGTAGAAATAGAAATTATGAAGGTATCTAAGAAACATCAACGACGCATCAAGAAACCTTTACAAAATATTTTGATGGAAGCCGCACAGAAAAAGGATGAAGACAATTTTAACGGCATTTCATCGGAGAATATTCAGAATTTCAATCAAGATTCTGAAAAAATAATCGAACTTTTAGACCAACAGCCATTAGTGCTGATGGATGAAATAAACTCTTCTGCGCAGGCAGAAAATAGCAATAACAATTCAGTCGGGAATACAAATTTCGACAACAAACAAAAGGAGCAAATAATAAAAATGGCAAACAATATCAATCAATCACTCGAGGAACTTATGTTAATTGAAGGAGCTAAGGCAGTTGCTATAGTTGACTCAAACAGTGGAATGGCACTTGGTTCAGCCGGAGGCGGAATAAACTTGGAAGTAGCCGCCGCCGGAAACACCGAAGTTGTTAGATCAAAATATAAAGTTATGGAAAGCTTAGGTTTGAAAGACAAAATCGAAGATATTTTGATCAGTTTGGGCGGACAATACCACTTAATTCGTCCTTTAACGACCCATCCGAATTTGTTTTTCTATCTTGTTTTGAATCGTGCAAATTCAAATTTGGCAATGGCTCGTTTCAAATTGTCAGATGTTGAAGGTCGTGTAGAAGTTTAATTTACAGCTGAATTTCTTCTTGTGAATTAGTTTTATTTACTTATCTTTCAAAAATTCGGCTTGCTGATTTAATCTCAGCAAGCCATTTTTAGTTTGATTTCGAAAACTAAACTTTGGGATTAGTTTTCTCCAAATTCGGTTTAGCAGGAGTTGAAGCTGATTTATTTTCAGGTTCGATCAATTTCTCGTCTTGCTTAATCCCCAGCTGAGCCATCACTTCCGGCACACTCAAGCCCATCGCTTGTAGCTGCTGGAGAAGTGAGAAGATCATCGTTGGGGCGGTTTGGGCAAAGCGATTGATTCCGCTGTTGCTATTGTCGCCGTTTCCACCTTGGTCAATCATTACGATCTTATCGATCTTGCCGAGTGGTTCAGCCACAGCCTGGAAGACAGGTGCAGAAGATTCGATAATCGAAGGAAGTTTTTCAAGAATGGTCTGCAATCGGGCGGCATCATTGAATTCACGCCAGGCAGCCGCTTTTTCCATAATGGCTTTAGCTTCAGCCAAACCTTGCGCTTCAGTTGCCCTAGCTTCAGCCAAACCTTTAGCTTGCAGTTTTTCTGCTTCTGCTAAACCTAAAGCACGGATTTTTTCAGCTTCGGCACGTCCTTCAGCTTCAACAGCTGCGGCACGACCCAAACCTTCTTTTTCAAGTTTTTGGGCTTCCGCTTCCGCTTGAGCGATTTGTGCTTTTTTACGACCTTCAGCTTCCAAAATTGCTGATTCTTGTAAACCTTGTGCTCTTAAAACAGCTGCTCTTCTATCAGCCTCAGCTTGTTTTACAACCGTTGCTTCAAGTTCTTTTTCTTTCCGCAAAACTTCTTGTTCCTGCACCGCAATCAATTCTTGCGTGCGAATTCTATCTTGCCGAACTTCTTCAGCAATTACTTCCTGTTTTGCTTTAGCTTCAGCCAATGGACCGGCTTGATTTGCTTTAGCGCGTTCTTTCAGAATTTCTGCCTGAACTTGTGCTTTTTGAATTTCAGTTTCGCGATTTGATTGAGCAATTAATGCTTCAGTTTCAAGACGGACTTTTTCACCTTCCTGTAAAGCCATTGAAGCTTTGATTTTTGAGTCGCGATTGGCTTCGGCTTGTCCGATTTCGGCATCACGCTTAACTTCTGCGGTTCGGCGTTTACCTAAAGCATCGAGATAACCTTCTTCGTCAGAAATTTCCTGAATAGTTAAAGCATCCAAGCCGATTCCCATTTTTTCGAGGTCAACGGCGGCTTCAGTTGTTAATTTGTGAGCAAAAGATTGACGGTCGTTGTTGATTTCTTCAACAGTCAATGTTCCTAAAATTGCCCGAAGATGTCCTTCTAAAGTCTG
>CAZGCV010000039.1:0-2744 GCA_964524735.1 uncultured Candidatus Saccharibacteria bacterium
ACCCGCGATCCACACCCGTCGCCGCTCCAGCGGTCGGCTGACCTTGATCGTCCGGCGTCACTATGCACAACTCCATGAATGAGAGCCGCATTTCCGTTGTCGAGGCCGACCTTTCTCGTCCTGATCATCAGGCGGCGGTCATTCACCTTCTCAACGCTTACGCGATGGATCCGATGGGCGACGGCAAGCCGCTTTCAGAGACTGCCAGACGCGACGTCATTCCCGGTTTGCGGCAGCACCCGACCACTCTGGTCTTTCTCGCTTACCGCGACACCGAACCGGTTGGCCTCGCCATTTGTTTCCGAGGCTTTTCCACGTTTGCCGCCCGCCCGCTCGTCAACATCTCCGATTACTTCGTGTTTCCAGCACATCGTGGTGTGGGCATCGGTCGCCTGCTTCTCACTGCGATAGAGCAGCACGCTCGCGGCCTCGGCTGTTGCCGAATCACGCTCGAAGTCCAGGAGAACAACCACCACGCCAAGCGTGTCTATGCAGCAGCGGGATTCTCCCAGGCGATTTACGTTCCCGAGGCCGGCGGTTCGCTTTATCTTTCCAAGTCTCTATGACAACCGTCGCAACGGCGAACAAGCCGGTGCCTCACCTTTGACGCCCAACATCGTATGCCCAACGAAATCAAACTGACGAATACGGAGGCGATTCCCACCGCTGTCATCCGAGGCCGCGTGCAATCGAAGGAGTTGTCGAAGTTTGTTCCGGCTGCGTGTGGTGAAGTCTGGTCATTCATTCGCTCCGCCGGTCTTCCGCGTCCAGGACGCCACGTTGCCTTGTATTTGGATACAGGATTGGTTGAGATCGGGGCAGAAGTATCGGAACGATTCACTGGCAATGACCGCGTTCACTGCTCACAATTACCCGCCGGTCGCGTGGCGACTATCACCCACTTCGGCCAGTATGCGTGTCTCCGCGACGCCCATTCCGAGCTTCGACAGTGGTGCGCCGAGCACGGACATCGGCTCTCCAGCATTTGTTGGGAGATTTATGGACACTGGGATGAAAGCTGGAACGCCGATCCAGCAAAGATACGCACCGATGTATTCCACCTGCTCGATAATCAAAAGGGTTAACAAAATAAGCTAGCGTCCCAACTCCGTCTGCTGCCGGCTTCCGTTTCGCCCGCCATTCGCTCCCGGGAACCACTGACCTGGATTCCCTCCGCCCACCACGCTGCCACGCCGCCGCCCTCATTGTGTCGGGCGGCCGCGCGGCAGCTTTCTTGCTCCCGCTTTGGAGCAATCCGGACTCTCGAACGAGTGCCGTCCGGGATGCACGGGATGCAATGTCTTCGCGGCGATTCCGCCGAGAAGCCCCACCGTTCCCGCCGCGCCAGGACTGCGGCCCCGTCCGCTCCCGGCTTTCCGCTTCGCCCGCCTTCCGCTCCCGGAACCGCAGACCTGGCGGCCCGCCGCCTGCCACGTTCACGCCGCCGCGCGGAATGGTCCGCGCGGCCGCGTTTTCAGATTGAAGCTTGTCATCTGGTTCAGAAGCCAATACCGCTACAAAGCGGGTATCCGGAATGAGCAGCAACGCTAGCGATAGTCCTGGGCATTCACGAAGCCTTCCGCAAAAGCATCCTGAACGCTCCTGACCACAGATTCACGACATGCTTCATCATCTATCCTTTGCCGTCACCGATCTCGCGCGATCCGCTGCGTTTTATGATGCCGCGCTCGCCGCGCTGGGGTATCGACGTGTGTGGGAGGAGGAGACCTTCATCGGCTATGGTGTGAATCAAGGGGAAGACCTTTTCTCCCTCAAGCTCCGGCCCGCGAATTCCGGAGTGCCCGGCGATGGCTTTCACGTCGCCTTTGCGGCACCGTCGCGGGAGGCGGTGTTGCGCTTTCATCAAGCCGCGCTGGATCACGGTGGCACGGACAATGGCGGCGCCGGCCTGCATCCGGAATACGGTCCGGACTATTATGCCGCTTTCGTCATCGATCCCGACGGCTACCGCATCGATGCCGTGATCATCGGCACTCTCGTGTAGTGTCGGATAGGTAGATGACCGCGCTTTCATTCAAGAGTTTCGTTTTCGTTGGCGGTCGCGCTTGGTCAGAAGGGTTTTGCGAAGAAGCCGCTCACCTCGCATGACATGAAGGATAAAGACCCGGGTGCCATCGTAGCGATAGAACACCCGGCAAGGCGGCTCCACGATCTGCCGGTAGCGGGACTGCCGCATTTCCGGCGGCCTCGAGCCGCTCTCGGGATGAGTGGCCAGTTGCTCGACATGGTGGAAGATACGCTGCACGAGGCCACGGGCGGCCTGCGGGTTGTCGAGCGCGATGTAGTCCGCAATGGCGTCCAGGTCGGCCAGGGCCGGTTCGGTCCAGATTAACTCAGCCATCGGGAGAGACGCTTTTTGGCTTCCTCATGCGATACGGTGCGGCCTTCCTCCACAGCTCGTTCGCCACGAGCGATCCCTTCCAACAGGGTGAGGCGCTGGTTCAGCGCCTCGAAGGCGTCCACGGCGACCAGATACGCGGCGGGCTTGCCGTGCTGCGTGATCAGCACGGGATCAGCGTCATCTTCCAGACCGGCAATGATTTCCGTGGCCTTGCGTTTGAGAGTGGTGACGAGTTCGGTTCGCATGAAGTGATACTTTAGTGGCACTCTGAAAGAAGGCAAGCCGAGTTGCGTCTCATCAAAATAGACCTCCGGAAATCGCTTTGGGTTAGACCAAACCGCTTTGAAGCGACTCCGGAGGTCTCCGACGGCCAGACTTCGAT
>CAZGCV010000040.1:0-2218 GCA_964524735.1 uncultured Candidatus Saccharibacteria bacterium
GGTAAAAGTAATCATTTTGGTTGATTGAAGGTTCAATATCAAAACTATTTTGTTTTAGTATATGTAAGTAAGTATATTTGTATAGCATTTTAGAACGGTCTCTTAATTTTGAAATATATTTTTTTGCTGAAGTTAAGCTAGGGTTGACCTACTTTTATTTATGCAACGTCTATTCCAATATCTTGATTGCTTTGGTATTTTATATTAGAGTTACACTAGGTCACATCCTCTATATCTATACAAATATATCTATAAAAGTAAATGTGTATTGTAATACCATATTATCTTTATTTAAAATAAAAAATCATAAATGTATGATATATAATAATAACTAATCTAATAATTATAATATATAAACATTAAGATTGTAATGGTAAACTTGCAAAAGCATGAGGTTTAGGTGGACTAGTTAAACATCATTCTAAAGAACTATTATTTCTAGTAAAGTATACTTGGAAAGTATCACTAAATAATTGTGGAGTTAATCAAGGATATCTTGATACAGCTTTACCTTCTGTAAGTTGTTTATAAATAATAGTTAAGAAATATCATGTAGCTACAACACTAACAATAGAACCAATACTACTAATTAAGTTTCAACCATAGAAAGCATCAGGGTAATCACTAATTCTTCTTGGCATACCTTGTAAACCTAAGAAATGTTGTGGGAAGAATGTTAAATTAACACCAATAAATAAGATTCAGAAATGAACTTTAGCAGCAAAATGGTCATAAGATAAACCTAAAATTTTAGGAATTCAGAAATATCAACCACTAAATAATGCAAATACAGCACCCATAGATAAAACATAGTGGAAGTGAGCTACAACATAGTAAGTATCATGGAATGCTATATCAAGTGAAGCATTAGCTAATACAACACCACTTAACCCACCAATAGTGAATAATACAACAAATCCTAATGCAAAAAGCATAGGAGGTGTTAAATGTAAAGATCCACCATAACATGTAGCTAATCAACTAAATATTTTAATACCTGTAGGTACAGCAATAATTAAAGTAGCAGCTGTAAAGTAAGCTCTAGTATCAACATCTAAACCTACAGTATACATATGATGACTTCAAACTATAAATCCTAATACACCTATAGACATCATAGCGTAAACCATACCTAAGTAACCAAATACGTTTTTACTTGATGCTGCTGAAATAACTGTACTAATAATACCAAAACCAGGTATAATTAAAATATAAACTTCAGGATGTCCAAAGAATCAGAATAAATGTTGGAATAAAATAGGGTCACCACCACCAGCTACTTCAAAGAATGATGTATTAAAGTTTCTATCAGTTAAGATCATAGTAATACCACCAGCTAACACTGGTAATGATAATAATAATAACACAGCTGTAATAATAACAGCTCATCCAAATAAAGCTAATTTGTGTAAACGTATACCAGGACTTCTCATATTTAAGATAGTAGTAATAAAATTCATAGCACCTAACATACTACTAATACCACTTAAATGTAAACCAAAAATAGCTAAATCTACACTAGGTCCACTGTGAGATTGTATTCCTGATAATGGTGGATATAATGTTCAACCAGTACCAGCTCCATTTTCTATAGTAGCTGAGAATATAAATAAAAATAAACTAGGAACTAATAATCAAAAACTTATATTATTTAATCTAGGAAATGCCATATCTGGACCTCCTACTAGTAATGGTAATAAGAAATTACCAAAACCTCCTATTAATGCTGGCATAACCATGAAAAAAATCATTAATATGGCATGCGCTGTTATTATACTATTATATAACTGATTGTCTGATATATATTGAACACCTGGACCAGATAACTCTAATCTAATTAATACTGAAAATGCTGTACCAATTAAACCAGAGAATAATGCAAACATTAAGTATAAAGTACCAATATCTTTAGCATTAGATGATAAAAATCATCTTTCTTGTCATTCTGAAGGTTGTTTAAAATCTAACATTGTACCTTTGTTTGTTATATTTTCAGTGTCTACTTGTGTAGAATAATTACATACAGTATTTAAATCTGTATCTTGTATTTGATTTGTATTCAGATCTTGTCTGTAATTTAATAAAGGATTAGCGGCGAGCAAAATAAAATTATAATTAAATTGTTTTTTTAGTATGTTTAAAGTAAAACTTTGCAAAACCTATAGCTATACCCCAAAGTTTAAAATAAACTTTGGGGTATAGTTATAGGTTTTACAAA
>CAZGCV010000040.1:2228-2639 GCA_964524735.1 uncultured Candidatus Saccharibacteria bacterium
AAAATAAACTTTGGATAATAATATTAAAAATATTATTTTGATGATTCTATTTTAATTATTTTTACTTTTAGGTAAAAATTAATTATAATAAAATACTTAAACGGATTACATAATGTAATCAAACTAGAATAGTATATAATAAAAGTTAACATATGTATCTTACTAGAAGAATTACACATAGTAAGATTCTTATATTACCAGCATTTAAACTGTACAATATAATATTATTTAACACTTAATAAATTAAACATTTAATATAGCTTTTATATAGGTAAAGTATATAAAGCCGGGAGAGAAATTCGAATTCTCATTCTTAATTCATGAAATTATTGTTCTACCTATTAAACTATCCTGGCTAAATCATAAACATAATAAAAAAACTATGTACACCCGTTGAATACCTTCACTTGG
>CAZGCV010000041.1:0-2611 GCA_964524735.1 uncultured Candidatus Saccharibacteria bacterium
GGAGAGCTTGCCCAACTTTTCAATAATGATTTTGAGATCAAGTGCGACTTAGAAGTAATTACGATGGATGGCTGGAGCAGGGAAGATTATGCCGATGAAATTGATACGCCATGGGTGATGCCTTCACCAAATATGCCGACGGTTGATACAGCAGTAGTTTTTCCAGGAACGGTTTATTTTGAAGGAACTGAATTATCCGAAGGTCGTGGAACAACCCGTCCATTTGAAATAGTCGGGGCATCATATATAAACTCTAAAGAATATTCAGATGCAATGACATCTTTAAATTTGGATGGCGTGATCTTTAGACCAATCGGATTTATGCCGACTTTTCAAAAAGATGCTGGAAAGGCTTGCGGCGGAGTTTTCATTCATGTTACCGATAGGGAAATATTCAAACCTGTAATTACAGGAATTGCGTTAGTTAAAATTGCTTTTGATTTATATCAGGATGAATTTGAATGGAAAAAAACTCCTTATGAGTATGAATATAACCGAAATCCTTTCGATGTTATTCATGGTTCAACAAAACTGCGTGAAGCATTTGAGTCAGGAGTTTCTGTTAAAGACATTCAATCTGCATGGTTAAATGGAGAGCAGGAGTTTTTACAGAAAAGAGAAGGCTATCTACTATATTAAAGTATTTTCTAGATATATAAGTAGTTAAATTGTAATAGTTTAAGATTAATTATTTGAAGTGATATTTAAGTGTCGGTTTGCAGACACTTAAAGTGATAGATTAATAAAATAAAGAGAGTTAATTAATGGAAAACCCTTGGTTTTATGGATTTATAGGATGGTTTGTTCCGGGCGGCGGACATCTTTTACAAGGCAAGTGGCAAAGAGGTCTTTTGATCGGCGGAGTCATTTGGATAATGTTTATTGTCGGGATTGTTAGCGGTGGAGCTTATTATCCTAGTTTCGACTTTAAGGATGGTTTTTTACTTCATCTTTTAAATTTCTTTGCTTCTATTGGTAATGGGCTTGGTTTTATTGTCAATATCTTCCTAAAAATGAATCCGCCGCCGAATGTTTCAGCTTGGGCAACCTTTGAATATGGCGGAAGATTTTTGGAAATCGCTGGTTTGCTCAATTATTTAGCCACTATTGATGCGTATGATATTGCGGTAGGGAGAAAAGAATGATTCATTTTGTATATTTAATTGGATTTGCAATTTGTGCCGGAATAGTTATGGGCGTTATTTCTTCAGGCGATGCAAAGAAGAAAACATTGTATGGATTAAAAATTTTCGGTCAATTTACTTTAATAAGTTTAGTAATGGCTTGGATTTTTTATTTCATTCCCTAATTAAGTAAAAATGGCAATCATTGAATCCGAAAGTTTAATTCTTAAAAGCTACAATTTGGCGGAAGCTGACAAGATCGTTTTGTTTTTAACACAAGAACACGGATTGATCAGAGGAGTAGCTAAAGGTGCAAAACGATTAAATAGTCGATTTGGTGGAAACTTAGAGCCTTTCTCAATAGTAAATTTAACTTTCTATCAGAAAGAGGAACGTGAATTAGTTTCAATTAACTATATTGAGTTGAAAAAATCCTATTTCGTTGAAGCCGGAAGGATCGACTTTTTACAAAGATTTGCCTATTTAGCTGAACTTTTAATTGAGTTTGCTCCGCCTAATGAGCCAAATGAAAGACTTTATCGAATGGCAAAAGCGTGTTTGGAAACAGCTTCAACTAAAGCCGATTCATTAGAATGTATAGTTTTATATTTCGAGCTATGGATTTTAAGACTTTCAGGTTATTTACCAAACTGGAAAAGCTGTGAAGTCTGTAAAAGAGAATTCAATGCTTCTGAAATAGCAAATTTGCAAATCAATTTTCAATTGATCTGTTCAAATTGCCAAAAGAGTAAATCCAGAGTTTTAGTAACTCCAGTTGAAAGACAAATTTTTTTGATGGTTCAAAGTCTTTCTCCAACGGCTTTTGCCGAATCTGCAATAGATAAAATTGAGGAAGTTAGAGAAATTTCACAGATCTTGAAGCGGATCATTTCACATATTCTCGGCAGAGAAACCGTCGGTGAAAAGATTTTAATTACCCAGCCCCAAGTTTTAGAGTTGTAAAAATGCGTTTTAGTTGGCAAATTGCAAAATATTCTCTTCGCACAATCCTTCCATATTTAGGGTTTGCTTGGCTTCTTCTGAGTGTGATTTTGTTCGTTCAGCAGGCAAGCCGCTACTCGGATATTTTCTTTAGCAATACAGTTCCGGCTGCTCTTGTTTGGCAGTTAACAATAGCATTAATTCCTAACGTGATCGCATTTACATGTCCGATGGCGGTGTTAATTGGTGTTATAATTGGACTTTCCAAAATGCAGGGCGACAGCGAACTCATCGCTATCAGAGCCGCTGGTGTAGGGAACGTTCAAATAACTATTCCGATTGTCTTACTCGGCATTCTTCTCTCATTTTTGGCATTTTTTATTAATCTCAAAGGAGTTCCTTTTGCCGCTCAATTAGTAAGGCGAATTGCCATCCAAAATGCGCTTCATAAATTACAATCGCCAATTGAGCCCGGTGTTTTTAATACTGAGATGCAGGGATTTACGGTTTATGTAAAAGACGGCGACTTTGAAAAAGGCACGTGG
>CAZGCV010000042.1:0-2609 GCA_964524735.1 uncultured Candidatus Saccharibacteria bacterium
TGTTCAAAGATGTAATTATAGGCAAAGACCGTATCGTTTGCTTCGTACCAGAATAAATCCAGCATGTTTTCCGCATCGCTGCCACCTTCCTCCATACGCATCAGTTTCTGCGTTATTTTTTTACAAGCCTTTCCTGCATAAACCGTATCCTTTTCCACCTCAACTTTCATAATTCCGTATAAAACGTCAGGGCTTGTATTGTTATATGTTGTTACATCAAAAAACCAGGTAGCGCCTACGGGAGCAAATTCGCTTTGTGCTTTTGACGAAAAAACACTCAGGCAACATAAGCCGAGCAGTAGTATTTTTTTCATTGGAAATTATTTTTTAGGTGAAAAAATAGTTTGTCATTTTTCGACAATATGCTCATTAATCCTTAACGAAAATGATGAAGAGAATAATTTAAAAGCTTTGCGGTTTTATAAATGCGCCACCATAATTTTCCGGTAATGTGTCCTCCCTTTTTTACTGATCCATTTTATGATATACATGCCCGAGGGTAAGTCTTCCATACTGATTCCGGACAGATGACCCGGCAGATTTTTGATTGCTTTTCCCTGAATATCACAAATTGTTATAGCCTCCATTTCCCGCGCAAGCGAAGGGCTGATATTCAGGAAATCACTTACCGGGTTCGGATATAATCCGCCTGATTTATCGCCGCTGATCTGGCTGATGGCAGACATGGGTTCAAAGCAATTTTCCACGTATTTAATCTCCGTAAAGCTGTCATGATAACAGCGCAATTTGAAATCCCCCCAATCGTTATGCGGGTCTTCTCCGGCAGGCTTTGTAAGTGAATTACAGCCCCACATACAAGTGGGGTATAATCCGCTAAGAGGGTTACAGCCCGTTTTGTTGTTATACTGTAGTTCTTCGTTATTCATTGTTGACCAGGAAAACATGTAACCGGGAGCAGGGTTAAGTCCAATACCCACATCCACCGTATGCATATAGTAGGACGTAGCCCAGGTCGTATCATATTGCAGTTCGGCTACCGAGTCCAGCACTAACATGAAAGTAGAATCATTAGCCGGTTCTAACAGATAATTTCCATAGGTTTGAAGAATAGGTATATGGAAAGTGTCTCCGGGTTCTAAATTAAAAATATACAACGGCGTGAATCGTTCGAAGATGTAATTATAGGCGAATACGGTATCGTTTGCTTCGTACCAGAATAAATCCAGCATGTTTTCCGCATCGCTGCCGTCTTCTTCCATCTGCATCAGCTTTTGCGTTATTTTTTTGCAAGGTTGCCCGGCAAAAACAGTGTCTTTTTCTACTTCTACTTTCACGATACCATAAGGAATATCATAACCCAAACCGTGCGCGGCAGACTCAAGCACTTCTGCATTAAAAAACCATGTTGCGCCAATGGGTGCAAATTCGCTTTGCGCTTTTGATGAAAAAGCGCACAGGCAACATAAGCCGAGCAGTAGTATTTTTTTCATTGGAAATTATTTTTAGGTGAAAAAACAGTTTGTCATTTTTCTACAATATGCTTATTAATCCTTAACTAAAATGATGAAGAGAATAATTAAAAAGTTGTATAGTTTTATTAATGTACCACCATTATTTTTCGATAATTCGCCAGCCCTTTTTTGCTGACCCATTTTATGATATACATACCCGAGGGTAGGTCTTCCGTACTGATTCGGGACTGATGACCCGGCAGATTTTTGATTATTTTTCCCTGAATATCACGAATCGTTATAGCCTCCATTTCCTGTGCAAGCGAAGGACTGATATTCAGAAAATCACTTACCGGGTTCGGATATATACCACCGGCTTTATCACCACTGATCTGGTTGATGGCAGACATCGGTTCAAAGCAATGCTCCACGTATTTGATCTCTGTGAAACTGTCATGATAACAGCGCAATTTGAAATCTCCCCAACCACTATTTGGGTCTTCCCCCGCAGGTTTTGTAAGCGAATAACAACCGATATGACAGATAGGATATAGTCCGCTAACAGTATTACAGCCCATTTTTTTATTATACTGCAGCGCAACGTCTTGTGTCGTAAGACCTGCATAAGACCAGGCGAAGGCATAGCCCGGAGGCTCAATACCCCATGTATCTGGAGGAATGGGGTGCATATACCAGGAAGCAGCCCAGGTAGTGTCGTATTGCACTTGCGTAACAGAATCAACTATTAGCATAAAGCTGGAGTCTTCACTACCGGAACCTAAAAAGGAATTGCCAAAAGTCTGTATTATCGGTGCATGAAAGGTGTCCCCTGGCTCCAGATTGAACATATATAAGGGCGTGTACCGTTCAAAGATATAATTATAGGTAAAGACCGTATCGTTCTCTTCGTACCAAAACAAGTCTATCAGATTTTCTGCATCGCTGCCATCTTCCTCCATACCCATCACTTTCTGGGAAATCTTTTTACAAGGCTTTCCTGCATAGGTGGTATCCTTTTCCACCTCTACTTTTATAATTGCAAAGGGAGAACCTCCCGGAGGAACCGGATAAACCTCAGCATCAAAAAACCAGGTAGCGCCAATGGGAGCAAATTCGTTTTGCGCTTTGGATGAAAAAACGCCCAGGCAACATAAGCCGAGCAGTAGTATTTTTTTCATTGGAAATTATTTTTAGGTG
>CAZGCV010000043.1:0-862 GCA_964524735.1 uncultured Candidatus Saccharibacteria bacterium
GATTTCAAAAAAATCTTGCGAAACTAAGTCTTAGATTAGTCTTCCCAACGTTTGAAGATCAAACAAGCATTTGTTCCGCCAAAACCAAAACTGTTAGACAAAACATAATCGACTTTCGCATCTCTCGGCACATTCGGAACGTAGTCAAGATCACATTCAGGATCAGGCGTTTCGTAATTGATCGTCGGCGGAATTTTTTCGTTATGTAAAGACAAAACTGAAATTACAGCTTCTATTCCACCGGCTGCCCCAAGTGCGTGTCCGTGCATTGATTTTGTCGAGCTAACCGGAATTTGATACGCGCGTTCACCGAAAACTTCTTTGATCGCTTTGGTTTCCCCACGATCATTAAAGAATGTAGAAGTTCCGTGTGCATTGATATATCCGATTTCGTCAGGTGTAATGCCGGCATCTTTAATGGCTTTCTGCATCACCCGGATCGCTCCTGAGCCTGTTTCGTCCGGACTGGTTTGGTGATAGGCATCGCCTGTCATTCCATACCCAACGATTTCAGCATAGATCTTAGCACCGCGTTTTTTAGCAGATTCCAATTCTTCCAGAATTAAAATTCCCGAACCTTCTCCAATTACAAAACCATCCCGATTCAAATCGAACGGTCTTGATGCCTTTTGCGGATCTTCATTGAAAGTAGACATTGCTTTCATTGAATTAAATCCTGCTACAGACATCGGAGTAATTGCAGATTCTGCTCCACCGCAAATCATTGCATCCGCATCGCCGCGTTCAATCAACCGGAAACTATCTCCGATGGCATGAGCTCCAGCCGCACAAGCCGTAGCTGTGGCTGAATTCGGTCCTTTGGCTCCATATCTGATAGAAACGTTGCCGGCAGCCAAATTCA
>CAZGCV010000043.1:872-2609 GCA_964524735.1 uncultured Candidatus Saccharibacteria bacterium
CCGAAACAATAAAGAATGGAGAAACTTTCCCGGGTCCTCCGGCTAAAAGTTTTTCGTGTTCGCGCTCAATTGCCCAGAAATCGCCGATTCCAGAACTAATATATGTTCCAACATCAAATGCGTTTGATTCATCAATTATTAATCCACTATCTTTTAAAGCTTCGTCAGCGGCAAAAATCGCATAATGAGAAAAAGCTCCCATTCTGCGGGCTTCACGTCTTTCGATCAAAGTAAGCGGATCAAAATTTTTAACTTCCCAGGCAAATTTGACATCGAATTTCTCGGTATCAAATCCTTTTATATAATCAGCACCGCTCTTTCCAGCCATTAACGATTCCCAAGTTTCGGCAACCGAATTTCCGCAAGCAGTAATTAATCCAAGACCTGTGACAACTACACGACGTTTCATAAATTTTTATTGGTTAGTCTAAGAGTCAAAAGTCAAGAGATGGTCTCAAAACGACACCTCTTGACTCTCTGCTCTCGACTTAAAAGTTAAGCGTTTTTGTGTTGTTCAACGTAAGCGTATGCATCACGAACACTTTGAATTTTTTCAGAATCTTCATCAGGAATTTCGATGTCGAATTCTTCTTCAAAACGCATCACGAGTTCAACCAAATCCAATGAATCTGCCCCTAAATCTTCAATAAAGCGTGCATTTTCTGTAACTTCCGCTTCATCTACACCTAATTCATCAACGATGATTTGTTTAATTTTATCTTGAACTTCTGACATTATTTTCTCCTCAGATTTATAAATTTATAAAATTGCTTCTTTTGTAACATTTAAACTCTCGGTATTTTCAACATTTAATAGTCGCGCTTCACGATTTATTTGTTTAACTAATCCCGATAAAACTTTCCCTGCTCCCACTTCGACAAAAGTTGTAGCACCAAGTTTGACTAAATTTTCAACTGATTGCAACCATCGAACAGGATTTGAAACTTGTTTGGTTAGTGCTTCGCAAACTTTTGCAGAATCACTGTTGGTTTGTGCATCAATATTTTGGACGATCGGAAACTGAAACTCTCCATAGCTGATCCCAACTAAGTCTGCCGCCAATCTTTCCTGAGCAGGCATCATTAAAGCACAATGAAACGGTGCGGAAACATTTAATTTAATAGCTCGTTTCGCACCTTTTTCTTTCAAAATCTCACAGGCTCTATCAATCGCTTCAGTATCTCCGGCTATTACGATTTGGCTCGGACTGTTGATATTTGCCGGGCTGCAAACTTGTCCTTGTGCAGCTTCGGCACAACCTTGTTCGATCGTTTCCAAATCCAATCCTAAGATTGCCGCCATTGCCCCAACGCCTACCGGAACAGCTTCTTGCATATAAGTTCCGCGATTTCTAACCGTTTTTACCGCATCTGCAAAACTTAAGGCACCTGTCGCAACCAAAGCAGAATACTCACCTAAACTATGTCCGGCGACAAAACCAGGCTTTGATAAACCTTCACTTTCCATTGCCCGAAAAGCTGCGATTGAAGTAGTCAAAATTGCCGGCTGTGTATTTGCAGTTAATGCCAGATCTTCTGTAGTGCCGTTAAAACACATTTCGGATAGCGAAAAACCAAGTGCATCATCGGCTTCTTCAAAAACTTCACGTGAAACGGAGAAATTATCAAATAAATCTTTCCCCATTCCTACTGCCTGACTTCCTTGACCAGGAAAAATGTAAGCTAATTTAGACATTTAAATTCTAAAATTGAATGACTGTTGCGCCCCAGGTTGCTC
>CAZGCV010000044.1:0-345 GCA_964524735.1 uncultured Candidatus Saccharibacteria bacterium
TCATAAAACTTTTAATTAATATTTTAAACTCGTGATAAGTAATTGCAGGTGAACATTCGTAAGTAATATATCCTTCATCGGTTTCAAAGAAATCCTTCAATTCAGCTAAACATTCATCTTCATGTATTGTATTATCTAAACCAAGATAATCTACTGAAACTCCGAAAATCATATGAGAATCTGAAGTGTAGAATATAATTCCATGCCGATTTTTATTGTTCTCGTCTAAGTTTCTCCAGTAAATACGATGTTCAGCTGTTGTGTGATTTTCCAAATACTCCATCAGTTTTTCTGCTTCGTAAAACTCAATCTGCGATTCATCAGAATATTGCGGAACAAGATATT
>CAZGCV010000044.1:355-2579 GCA_964524735.1 uncultured Candidatus Saccharibacteria bacterium
ACGAGTTTTCTTTATTACATAAATATCAGCAAAAGCCATATCTTTCTCAATCTCTAAAGTATTTAGACGCTAGGTTTAATCTAATCCTTAGTAAAAATTTCTATTCTTGGGTCTCAAGGTTAAGAATAGCATTTATAATCTTTTTTTCCTTTTTGCGTTCGATTCTTTGTCGCTCAGATTTTATCTTTGCAGAGTATTTATTTTTATCGAAATCAAATTGCATTTCATGTTCTGTAAAAAAAGAACCTCGCTCAATCAGTAATCCATTGAGATAACAAGTTTCATAACCACAAAGATGTTTAGAATAGATTCCAAAATTGCGATTTCTAATTCTTTTACTTTTTAGGATTTTCTCCTGATTAGTTTTGATTTCATTCCAAATTTGATTTTCATCGGCTTTAGTTAAATCTTTATCTAAAGTTATCAATTCAAAAAACGTAAAAGGATCTTTTATTTGCAAAAAGTCAAAAGTTTTCTGAAAGTATCGATTAGCAAAATCTCTAATCAAAACTTTATCGGAAATATTTAATTTGTCGTTTTCAAGAATCGAACGAAACAACCCAAGTGTATTGAAATCTATATATTTTTTGTGATTTACAATATAGTGTTTGTATTCGCTAATACTCAACAAATTAAACATTTTTCCGATTTTCATATCTTCTTCCTAAAAAGCTGGCTCCTCATATATCCCATAAACATCTCTCAAAGCTGTGCAAATTTCTTCAACGGTTGCGTATTCCTTAACAGCTTCAACCGTTAACGGCATTAAATTAACTCCTTCGACTGCACCTTTTTTGAGTTTTTCCAAGACGTTGGCGACTGCGCCGTTGTCGCGCTTGGTTTTGGTTTCGTGTAGGCGGGCGAGTTGGTGATCGCGGACGGTTTCGTCAATTTGGAGGATCTCGGTTTTGTGAGTTTCAGTATCCATCGCATATTTATTGACGCCAACGATAATTTGCTCTTTTCGTTCGACGGCTTTTTGATACAAATAGGCTGATTCCTGAATTTCGCGCTGCGGAAAACCTGCTTCAACTGCTTCGACCATTCCGCCGAATCCGTCGATTTTGTCGAAATAATCCAAACATCCATCAACCATTTTTTGCGTCAATGATTCAACAAAATAACTTCCGCCGAGCGGATCTACGGTATTTACCACGCCTGTTTCCTCGGCAATTATTTGTTGAGTGCGAAGTGCGATTAATGCTGCTGAATCGGTTGGCAAAGCTAGGGCTTCATCGTAAGAATCGGTGTGCAGAGATTGCGTTCCGCCCAAAACTCCGGCGAGTGCTTGAATGGCGACTCTGGCGATGTTGTTCAAAGGTTGTTGGACTGTCAGCGAAACTCCGGCAGTTTGAGTATGAAAACGCATTTGTAGTGAACGCGGATTTTTTGCTCCGAAGCGTTCTTTCATAGTTTTTGCCCAAACGACGCGAGCGGCACGATATTTGGCGATTTCCTCAAAAAAGTCGTTGTGTGCATTGAAGAAAAATGAAATTCTAGGAACGAATTCGTCAACATCTAAACCTCTGTCAATGCCGTATTTAACGTATTCAACACCATCACGGAGTGTAAAAGCTAATTCCTGCAAAGCGGTCGCACCTGCTTCGCGGATGTGGTAGCCCGAAACTGAGATCGGATTGTATTTCGGTAAATGTTTGGTGGAAAATTCAAACGTATCGATTACCAATTTCATCGCCGGTTTGATCGGGTAAACCCATTCTTTTTGAGCTATGTATTCTTTCAAAATATCATTCTGCAAAGTGCCGGAAATTTTCTTAAGATCTGCACCTTGTTTTTCGGCAAGAGCCACATAAAACGCGAGAAATATCCACGCCGGAGCATTGATCGTTTGTGAAACGGTAACTTCTTCGAGATTGATTCCATCAAATAAAACTTCAAAATCCGCAAACGAAGAAACAGCTACGCCGCATTTGCCGACTTCGCCTTCGCTTAAAGGAGAATCGGCATCCAATCCCATCAAAGCGGGGAGATCGTAGGCGGTTGAAAGTCCGGTTTGACCTTGCGACATCAAATATTTGAAGCGTTTATTGGTTTCTTCAGGTGAAGAAAAACCCGCAAATTGGCGCATTGTCCAAAGTTTGCCGCGATAACCTGTCGGGTGAATTCCGCGTTTGTAAGGATATTCGCCTGGAAAACCGATCTCTTCCAAGTTTTCCGAATCGGCTTCGGTGTAAAGTCTATCAACAGGTTCGAGAGAAATTCC
>CAZGCV010000045.1:0-415 GCA_964524735.1 uncultured Candidatus Saccharibacteria bacterium
TCGCCTGGCACGAAGGCCAGGCGACGTCGTTGCCCGGGGTTTTGTCCCATGAAATCCTGCAGCGTTGCTGATTGCTGAAGATGTCCACGGGTTCCAGTTGCTGGCGCAGCCAGAAGGCGCCTTTGCCTTCGCCCGCGCCTAGCCAGCCGCGTAATCCCGCGAGCGAAGCGGCTAGGCGGAACTCGGTGCTGTCCGGGCATTCCAGCCAGCCTGCACGCAGTCCGCTGAGCGGTGGGATGTAGGCGGCTTGGGTCCATTTGCTGCTGCGGGCGAGAGTCTGCTGCGCTTGGCCGAGGGCGATGAGCAGGGTTTGCGTGGCATCCGCCGAGCCATCGCGGCAGAAGGCGAGAATGGAATGCTCCACGCGGTTGAGCGCGGTGGCGATGGCGGCGGGGGCGTCGCTGGCTTTCGAACG
>CAZGCV010000045.1:425-2567 GCA_964524735.1 uncultured Candidatus Saccharibacteria bacterium
GCCGGTCGTGCCACGCATCCACATCGGCCAGGAGGTCGGCGCGGGCATTGCGGTGAACGATTACGCGATCCAAAGGCGTGGCGAAGTAGGCGAGGCCGTTGCGCACCTGAAAACCGTAACGCTGGAATGCCGCGATGCCGCGATCCACGCCAAGGCTGACGGCGGCGCGGGCGAAGTCCACGCCATGCCGGGCGGCGCGGCCCTGCACTTGGGCACGACCTTCGCTGAAGATGGCTCGGATCTCCGGCAGGGTGGCGGGCCGCTGCCAGAGGGGCATCCACATCTCGCAGCGGGCGTCCTTTTCATCCGCCGTGCTGGCGCTGGCATAACCGACGCCGGATTGCCGGACGCAGAAGGGATAAACGAGCGCGCCGCTGGTCTCGCTTTCCAGTTTCTTCACGGAGGCGGCGGCGAAGAGCAGCGCGCCTTCGATCATGAGCACGAAGTCCCACGGATTGACGGCGGAGGGCGCATCGAAGCCGGAGGTGCCGTTCGCGCCACCGGCGGCGCCTGGGAAGAACTGGCCGATGGGAGCCTTGGTCGTGAGGCCCGCGGCTGCTTCGCCAAACAACGCGGCTTTCAACCATCGCCCGGCATCGGCGGACGGCTCACCGGTTTCCGGGTTAAACAGCTCGGTGACGCGCTGCATGAAGTTGTTGGTGAACTCCAGGCGGCCATCGTTGCCGCCAGTGCCCAGCAAGGGAGGAAACTTGGGGCCGTCTTGCCCAAGGACAAAGACGGCATCAAGCCAGCCAAGCATGGCTTCGGGCAGTTGATTGCGACATTGCATCAGCAGCAGGGCTTTCTGATCCGCGCCAGGCTTTTCTTTGACGCCCAATGAAGCCAGCAACTCACGCGCGGTGTTGATGCCCTCGTGATAGCAGGCAAAACGGGCGGTCTTGCTTTGAGCAAGGGCGTTGATGGCGGTCCGGTTGTCCTTGGGATAGAAACCGCTGCCTCCATTCCAAGGGGCGAGCACAGGGGTCGGCTGGTAGTGATGCAAGAAGAAACCCTCCAGCGCGCCGGCATCGAAACGTGAGGAGATTTGAAACCGGTCGTCCTTCCAAGAAGCAGTGGAGGAGGCATCGCCATCCTCCGATTCGGCGATGAGCCGGAAGATGCCGAGAGCTTTCAGGTAGTGCGCGAGGGGGACGGGGGCGCAGCCGGAGAGGGTGAGGGGGGGCATGGCTTTGGTATCAACTGATGGTTGGAAGCTCGGTCAAGGCGCTCTTCTTCATCCACATCGATGCTCGCGTATGGATTCCCAGGCGGCGCTTCGTAGAGCCATAAACTTGGGGTAGAGCGGTCTGAGTGCATGGTGAGATGGTCGCTCTGTTCACATTTCCGTCAAGAAAACTTTGCTGGGGAGTGAAATAGAGCTTTCCGTTCGACCATGAATAGATCATTATTCTGTCACGCCCACCTGCGATATACCCTTCTTTCCTCACCGAAGATGGGTGTAACTCCGCGCTTTCACGAGTGCGGCCCCGTTGAAGTGCTGGAGAGTGCAATAGCAATCTTCCAAGGTCTTCCACCTCGCAGGTTGGGCTTCTTTTGTCTGCTCTCATCGGGGTCAGTTGGGTTTGCGGCTGCGGAGGGCTTGGGGCTGGCTTCCGGTCAGGGCTTTGAAGTTGGCGCGGGTGGAGACTTTGGTTCCGCTTTGAGCTTCGAGTTCCTTGCGGGCGTTGCCGGCGACGGCGCCTCCGGCTTTGGCGGCGGCTTTGTTTTGCTGGACGCCCTGGGCATCTCGTTTCTTGGCGATCTCGGTGGTGGAGGCTTCGCCGAGCATGGTGAAGATCAGCTCCAGGTCGGTCATGTGGTCGCGGAGGTTGTCCTTGGGATTGGCGAGGGACTTGTGGGCTTTGTATTCGGACGGGGTCATGCCAAAGGTGGCTTTGCTGATTTCTGCGGTGAGGATGGCGAAGTCGCGCTGCTCTTTCACGCCGCGCTTTTTCCATTCGTCGGTGAGTTCATCGCGGACGGCGATGCCGCGCAGGCGTTTTTCGATCCAGTCTTCGGGGTAGCCTTTTTGCTCGTAGAGTTCCCGCATTCGTTTGGCGGCAAGTTCGGGGTTTTCGATCTCCTCCAGGCGTTCGGAGCCGACTTTGGCGAGCCAGAGCTTGAAGGGTTCGGCCCTGGGCG
>CAZGCV010000046.1:0-377 GCA_964524735.1 uncultured Candidatus Saccharibacteria bacterium
TTTCCGGTTTCCATATCATAACTTTGGCGCTCAAAAATAAGTTCTTTAACCGCACCATGTTCATCGGCAACTGCTTCAGTCGGGTTCATCAATTCAATAAAATTAATCCCCTCTTCAAGTGCTTTTTCAACTTCTTCGTGATTCAAACGATACGCCGGAGAATCCTGCATACGTTTTCTGTAAACAAGACTTACGCCGCCCCAATGTCTGACCAGAGGAATAAAATTCGGTTCTTCACCGGCTTTTTTCGCACGCTCACGTTCTTCACGAATTTCTTTACCATGTTCTAAAAATTCTTGTAAAACGCGAATTTCTTCTTCATCAAACCGATTCCAAACTGCTTCTTCACCGAATTCTGCGACCAATTTTTCGTGATT
>CAZGCV010000046.1:387-2306 GCA_964524735.1 uncultured Candidatus Saccharibacteria bacterium
GAATCGGATAATATGCGAAAATTTCAGTTGCGGTATCAATCCCTGTCAAACCGCCGCCGATAACTATAGCAGGTAAGCGAACTTGCAGATTTGAAAGCGTATCTTTTTTGAAAGCACCCGTTAACTGAAGCGCCATTAAGAAATCAGACGCTTTGCGGATTCCGCGAATAAGGTTGTTTTTCATTTTAACAACTGTCGGGCGACCCGCACCTGTTGCAATCGCAATATGGTCAAAACCAAAATCCCAGGCATCTTCGATTGTTAAAGTTCCGCCGAACCGAATTCCGCCGTATGCACGAAAACGTTTACGGCGAGTCAGCATCAATTGAAGCATTGATAAGAAATTTTTATCCCAGCGAACTGTAATTCCGTATTCCGAAACCCCGCCGAATCCTGACAAAATTCTCTCATCCAAAGAAGATTTTATTTCATTAATATCTTTCACGGGACGCGGCGTAAATTTTCCGTTATTGCCTGTTAAATCATTTGAAAGCGGCTCGATCTTTAAACCGTCGATCCCAACTACGCCAAAACCTTCGTTCAAAAGATACTGTGAAAGTGTATAACCAGCCGGACCAAGTCCAACGACTAAAACATTTTTCCCGTTAAACGGTAAAGCATACGGACGCTTTGCATTAAGCGGATTCCAGCGAGTTAAAAGCGTATAAATTTCAAAACCATAAGGCATTGCTAAAACATCTTTTAAAGCGGAAGTTTCAGCTTGCGGAATATTTACCGGATCTTGTTTTTGGAAAATACAAGCCTTCATACAATCGTTACAAATTCGATGTCCAGTTCCCGCACACATCGGATTATCGATCGTTACAATTGCTAACGCACCGATGGAATCGCCTTGTTTTTTAACCAAGTGCATTTCGGAAATTTTTTCGTCAAGCGGACAACCTTCGAGTTTGATCCCAAGAGGGTTTCGTTTAACGGATCCGTCTTTTTCGTGCATTCCGGTCGAGCAGCTATCTTTTCCGCGCTCGTGGCAAATCATACAATAATCAATCTCGGCTAATGATTCGCGTAAGTTTGCACCTTTATCGGTTAATTTGAAACCATCACGGCGACGCAGATGTCCTTCCGTAAAATTCATTGTTTCGGGAATTTCTTCGATCGGTCGGGCGATGTGAACTAAATGTTGATAATCAAGCGTTCGCGGTGTGTGAAAACTAATCCAGTTTTTAGTTTTTTTGAAAAATGAAACGGCTGACCACGCTTCAAGAATTTTAAGAGTTGCTTGAACTTGTAACAGATCGCCTGTAGTCGGCAGCTCTAAAGCAAAATTTGCAAAAAGTTTTCCGAAAGTAGAATCTTTTAACTTATCGTAGGCTGTTTGAATGGCTTTGAGTGTGATTTCAGCTGAATCAGTTAATTCTTGTTCTTTAGTTAAAAGTTCTTCAAGCGCAACTAATTGGGCTGTGATCGTGGCGATGGCAAGTTCGTCATCATAACGCAAAGTGTCACTAAAACTTGTGTTTCTAAGTTCTTTTAAAGCCCAGTCCAACTCATTGTAGTTTAAATCGTTAACAGTTTCAGCAGTAAATTTCTTGATCGCCCGACGCTGAACAAAGAATTTATATTTCCAAATCGGATCATCCAGTTTTATTTCAGTTACCAATTCATTGCGTTCTTTTTCAATATGAAAAAGTTTGGCAATAAAACTCGATAAATATGGAGCTGAATCCGTCAATATCTTCGAAGAAACCTTTTGTTCATAATTTTCGCCTTTAGCCGCAATATATTGAATCAAAGCATCGTGTAATTCAGGATTGGCGGATTTAATTTCATCGTAAAAAGTTTCGGCAAGATCTTTTAATTTGAAAGGATTATAAAGATCCGAATAATTAAAACCTTCAATTCCAAGTTTGAAATCGTTATTGGAAAAACGGCTTGAGTCGTTGTTTGCCGCTGAA
>CAZGCV010000046.1:2316-2541 GCA_964524735.1 uncultured Candidatus Saccharibacteria bacterium
TAATTGCTTAGTCAAAAAATTAGAATAAGTTCTAAAAGAGAAATATACCACTTCAAATTGACTTCAAACAAAGGCAAAAACTTTATAAAGCCCTTATTTTATATTAGAATATTTAGAAAAGTTTAGTATTTAGCTGTCTTTAGGGCAGTAAGATATGTTATAAGAAAGGTTTGTTTTTATAATTCGATCGATTATTTAGAGAAGAGGTTTATATGAGTAGTATTG
>CAZGCV010000047.1:0-2525 GCA_964524735.1 uncultured Candidatus Saccharibacteria bacterium
CTCCGGTCGTTTGGTTGGAACGGTTTCCAGCCCCGATGGAGTTTTACCGAATGCAACGGTTAAAGTTAAAGATAATAAAACAGGAAAAGAACTTACTGCAATAACCAAAGATGATGGTACTTTTCAGTTTCCGCAATTAGATTTTGGTTCTTATACCGTTACAATCAGCGTCAATGGCTTTAAAACCTACGTTTCCAATGATGTAAAAATCAATACCGGACGTGAGTCTGTTTTGAGTGCAACATTAGAGGTTGGTGATATTCAAGAAAGCGTCACCATCACCGGCGGTGCGGATATTATCAATTCTACTACAGCGGAATTGAGTTCAACGGTTAGTCCGAGACAAGTTTTAGAACTTCCGATCAATGGACGCAATCCGCTTTCATTGTTGAATTTGCAAGCAGGTGTTAATCCAACCAGCAGCTCGATCAACGGACAACGTTCTTCATCAGCTAATTTCATGCGTGATGGAATTAACGTTCAGGATAATTATATCCGGACAGGCGGTTTCGTGCAGGATCGTCCATCCGTTGATGATACAGGCGAATTTACAGTTGTTACTCAAAATGCTGGTGCAGAACTTGGAAATGGCGGTTCAACCCAAGTTTTGATGGTTACGCCGCGTGGAGGCAAAGATTTTCACGGAGCATTATTTGCGTTTAACCGAAACTCTTATTTTGCGGCAAATGAATATGGTAATAATGCCACCAATACAGCTCGACCTTTTCTTAATCGCAATCAATTCGGCGGTAAAATTTCAGGTCCATTACCGATTCCGAATTTTGGCGAAGGCGGTCCAATGTTTCTTAAAGACAAAGGATTTTTCTTTGTTTCTTATGAAAGATTTTTATTAAGACAAACTGCTCCACTAACCCGACGCGTTTTGCTTAATCAATTCAGAGATGGAACTTTCACCTACAAAGCATTGGATGGAACTACCAAAACAGTAAACGTTTTAACTGGTGCAGGATTAACGGGAGCCATCCCGCTTTCAGCAGGCGGCGTTTTAGCGGTTGACCCAACTATTAAATCTCGTTTTCTTGATCTAACCCCAACTACTGGAAATTCTAATTTTCAAAATGGGAATATCACTCAAAGTTTGATCTTCAATCAAGCTGATAACGACACCAGAAATGGGTTAACAACTCGTTTTGATCTTGATTTTAATGATAATCACAGCTTTTATTTTGTTTATAAATACAATGATAATGCTGATGACCGTCAATCAGATGCTGGTGGTTTCTTTGATAAACCTTTCGTTGTTCAAGGTGGTCCTACTGATTTCTATTTAGGTAGTTATAGAACAATTATCGGTTCAAATTTCGTCAATGAACTCCGAGGTGCTTATTCATCAAGCAAACCCTTTTTCCGTCAAAGCGATTCACTACCAACAAATTATTTGATTGGTGGTTTGCCACTCGGATTAAGTTCTCCTGAGCCTTCTTTCCAAAATCAAGGGCGTGATACCCAACAATATACGGTTCAAAATAACTCAACTTATACAGCCGGAAAACACACTTTGAGATTCGGTGTTGAATTCAATGCCCAACGAATCCAAGCGCAAACCAATTTCAATCAAATTCCGATCTACAATATCAGCACAGCCGCAAATCCTAATACTCCGCGTCTGGATGCAGGTCTTTATCCCGGCGGAATCAGCGCAACTGACCGTAATATTGCCGATGCGCTTCGCTATTTACTCGGCGGTATCGTCGGCGGCGGAACTGTAAACGCAAACTTTGTAAATCCAAGTTTAGGTCAAGTTATCGGAGCGCCTTTGCTGCAAAGATTTGAATACAATACTTGGGGATTATATGCCTCAGATCAATGGAGAGTAACGCCGGAATTATCAATTAATTTAGGATTACGATGGGATTATTTCACACCATTAAAAAACAAAGATCAGGTTTATCTTGAGCCGGATCTAGGCGGTGCCGAAACAATTGACCAAATCAAATCTGCTTTGCTCAATCCAAACGGAAACTATGTTTTAGTTGGAAAAAATTCAGGAACTCCCGGAACATTTTTCAAACCTGACTATAATAATTTCGGACCAAACGTCAGTTTTGCTTATTCTCCAAGAGAAGGAAGAGGCGTTTTAGGTTTCTTCACAGGTAAAAACGGCGTTGTTCGTGGTGGTTTTAGAATGGGATATATTAATGATGAATATATTCGTTCGAGTGATAATGCCGCAGGTGGAAATTCAGGACTAAATCTTGCCGTAGTTGCCCGCAATCCGAATAATAATTCAGTTTCATTGAATTCAAGATTCAATAATCTTCCGGGATTTGTTTTACCGCCTTTCAGCAATCCTCCAATCAGTTTTGCTACCGGAAATGCTAATGCAGGAAATTTCTTTAATACAGTTTTTGCTGTTGATCCAAATTTGCAAATGCAAAGAAATATGGAATACAGCATCGGTATCCAACGTGAAATCGGTTTTGACACTGTAGTAGAAATTCGTTACGTTGGCGGTCGAAGCAATAATATGGTTCGAGGTGTTGATATTAACCACTTCGACATTA
>CAZGCV010000048.1:0-2515 GCA_964524735.1 uncultured Candidatus Saccharibacteria bacterium
TTTATTGTAAGCCAGCGGCAAACCTTTCATCATCGAAAGCAGCGCCATTTGATGACCGAAAACCCGCCCGGCTTTTCCGCGGATAAGCTCTAAAGCATCAGGATTTTTCTTTTGCGGCATAAGACTCGAACCAGTTGAAACAGCGTCGCTTAACTCAATAAACTGAAATTCGCTCGAAGCATATAAAATTAAGTCTTCTGAAAAACGAGAAAGATGCATCATTATCAAAGAACACGCTCCAACGAATTCGATCGCAAAATCCCTATCCGAAACAGCATCCAAACTATTAGCTGTAACTCCTTCAAATTCCAGTTCTTTTGCAACAGCTTCGCGGTCGATCTCATAGGCAGTTCCGGCAAGGGCGGCAGATCCGAGCGGCGAAACATTCACTCTTCGCCAAACTTCATCCAAACGTTCCCGGTCGCGATCAAACATCTCAAAATATGCCAAACACCAATGAGCCCACAAAACCGGTTGGGCACGCTGCAAATGCGTGTAGCCCGGCAAAACCGCTTCTTTTTGTTTTTCAGCGGATTCAACCAAAGCAGCTTGCAATTCTTTAACGATTTTTGAGATTTCAACGATCTCTTCACGCAGCCATAAACGAAAAGCAGTTGCAACCTGATCATTTCGGCTTCTTCCGGTGTGAAGTTTTCTGCCAGTATCGCCGATCAGCTGAATTAAACGGGTTTCAATGAATGAATGAACATCTTCTGCCGTTGAATCATCAAAATAATTTTTATCAAAATCCGATCTTTTGAGAATTGTCCAAAGACCATTTTTGATCCGGTCTGCTTCCAAACGGGTAATGATTCCAGCCTGAAAAATTCCTTCGCAATGCGCTATGCAGCCGCGAATATCGGATTCAAAAAGCCGTTTATCAAACTTAAAAGAATTGTTAAATGCTGTAAATGTTTCGTTTGCTTGCCCTGTGAAGCGTCCGCCCCACAATTTTGTTGTTTCTGCCATTTTTTTCTCCGCGTAAGATTTATTTTATGGTTATTGGTGGGTTTCTGACAATTTACGTAATAAGAAACCTACAATAGTTTTGTTTTCAACAACTAAATCACATTTCTTAATTCACAACTTTAACTTTTTTGTGTATAATTATCGGAAATTTGTTTTTTGCAAATTTCTGCAACCTTAAATGTTTGGCTCGGCATCTATATTTTTGATTGTATTCAACACAATTTTTATAGGTCGTTAGCACATCCTAAATTTAAAACATCCCTATTTTAGTATCCTTTGGAGGAAATATGTTGTTAAAATCTTTTTCTTTTCGGCTAATTGCAGTTTTAGCAATTACTCTGACACTAGGTTTAGTAGTTTTTGCCGATACGATCCGTCTTAAAGATGGAAGTATAGTAAAAGGAACAGTTGTCGGATTCAAAAACGGACAATTTGTTATTGTAATCGGTGAAGGCACAAGACAAAGACAAATGAGTTTTTATGCAGATGAGATCGAAGCCATCGAATTCGACTCAAAAACTTCAACTCCCGTCAATGTTTCCCAACCTCGTCCTACTCCAACACCTATTGCTTCCAATACAAATCCAAGCAATTCCAATCCGAATGTAAAAGTAGTAGAACAAAATAAGCCGGCTGAAACAGTTCCGGTTTCAACTCCGAAAACTACTCAATCAACCGGGATTCAAGTTAACGTCAAAGTTCTTGCAGATAATACATCAAACGGATGGACAAATTCAGGCTGGGTAGTGAAAAAGGGTCAGAAAATCAGAATTAGCGGAACCGGCAGAATTTCACTTGGAAACGGACGCTACGCTACTCCATCAGGGGTTGCTTCATTGCCTGACAATGACAAATTAGTTAAAGATAAACCGACCGGCGGCATCATCGCTGTGATTGGCGACGATAATAATGAGTTTATTTTTATCGGCGGTGCAATGGAATTTGTAGCCAAGCGCGATGGAGCGTTATTCCTAGGTATAAATGAAGGTTATCTCGATGATAATTCAGGTTCCTTCGATGTTGTAATTGAGATCGATCCAGTCTCAACGAGCGGAAATTAACTTTTTCTCTTGCAATATTCCAACTAAATGGCGAAAATTTGTATCTAAAGGATAAGATTTTCAAAGGCGGTAAGTATGAAATTATTCAAATTTCGCCATTTAATTGGCTTTATATTCCTGTTTTCTACATTCGTTTGGTTGTTTTCCATCAACTTAACGGCTCAATCTCGTCCTCAAAGACCAAACAATCCTAACGAAAAGAAAAATGAGCGTCCAACTCCTAAAAGTGAGGAGGAACTCAAGCGTGAGGCTGAAGAACAGCGGCAGCTTGAAGAAGAAAAAAACGCTATCCAAGATGATGAAATTCTGAAAATTGCATCAAATGTGGTTAATGTTGAAACCGTCGTTTACAACAAAAAAACCGGACAGATCGTGACAGGTTTGAAACGTGATAATTTTGCAGTTTTCGAGAATGGCGTTAAGCAAGAAATAACCAATTTCTCCAATGCTGAAGCTCCGATCACAGTTCCATTGGTTGTTGAATA
>CAZGCV010000049.1:0-732 GCA_964524735.1 uncultured Candidatus Saccharibacteria bacterium
GCTTGAGCTGTGCCTTCCAATAAAGCTGAAGCTGCTTCAATCACAGTTTGCGGACTGCTTCCAACTGGTCCAACTGCACTAACAACCGCATCAGCCCCTTCAACGGATTTTGCCACGCTTTCGGCAACTGTTGCTTGTCCTTCAATAACTGAAAACTTTCCATCAGTTTCGCCAAACTTTGATTTATCTCTGGTTACAACTGTTACTTCATGTCCGCGATTAACCGCTTCATCTAAAATTCTTTGCCCCACTGTGCCGCTTGCACCAAAAATTACTACATTCATTTCCTTACCTTCCCTTATTCGTTTTATGTTTGGATTTACACCAAACTTTCAAAAATTTCTTCAAATTCCTTTTGAATCGAAACTGTTTTATCGGCTAAATACCAGCGTTGAAGTTTTTCCATGATCTCCAATTTCTCAATGCCTTGATGTTTCAATTCATTAAAATAATCCATTGCGTTTTTCGGACGCGGTCCCCAATTTGCTAACTCTTCTAAACTTTCCGCATCTAAAATGATCAATTTTGGAATCGAACGCGCATTGTTCGTTAAATATTGATCCATCAATTCCAAATTCTCATCACGCAATACATAACGTGTTTGAATCAAAGGGTTTTCTGCAGCGATCTTTTCCAAAACCGGAAGACTTTGAGCAGCATCACCGCACCAACCTTCAGTTAGAATCAACCAAATTTGCGGTTTGGTTAATTTGTGGATTTTTGTTTTCAAAG
>CAZGCV010000049.1:742-2504 GCA_964524735.1 uncultured Candidatus Saccharibacteria bacterium
GTAATGAAACATTTCTTCAGATTGATTTTCTCCAGTCGTTTTATTTTCCAGCAATAATGTATCAATCAACGAAACATACTCAGCAAAAGTCATCGCCGTTTCGATATAATTTTTCATACAAATACAGCCGCAAGTAAACATACAGCTACCCGGAAATACTGGCTTGTGCCATTCCAAACTTGTTTTCTGCGGCTATCCTCTAATCTTGTTTTTTACTTATTAAATTGTCCAAACTCCACGAACCGCCGCCCGCAAAGAATAAATATAAAAAGACAAAACAATATAAAACAGCTAGTTCACCTTTATTGACTATTGGTAAAAATGCTTGTGTTCCATGTGCCATCCAATAGGCGAAAGCCATCAAACCGCACATCACGAATGATGTCCAACGGGTAAACAACCCAACCATTACCAAAATTCCGCCAACTAATTCTAAAATTCCAGCTGTTGCGGCAGTCGCTGATAATGCGCCTTCCCTGCCTGACGCCGGAAACCCAAGTATTTTCTGCGTTCCGTGCCAAAGAAATAAAAATCCGGTAATAAAACGCAAAACACTCAGGATTTTCGGTTGCCAAGATGTAAAAAAGTCACTCATTTCGATTATTCCCCAATTCTAAAAATGATATTAAATTTATTGAACAAACCTTAATAAAACATTGCTTGATTGCAATACCCATAAATAAACACGGATAACTCCTGAAGAGGTTTTTAGCAATAATTTTGATAATTCCTCTTTTGAAACCAATTCCTGTTTAAACTCAAAATCTTTTAATTTCATTAAAAACCTTCCCTTGTTCGCTTTTTGTTTAAATCCTTTTGAGAACTGATTTTATTTCTTACGAGCTGCTTTTAAATCTAATTTGATAACTACTTCATCGCGAATAAGATCATCAGCTTTGCCTGCATAAACAATTCCGAAATCTTTGCGATTGATAGCAAATTCGGCATCAACTTCTACATCATCAGCATCAACAGTAATTTTTGCCGGAAATGTGATCGACTTTTTAACTCCACGCATTTCCAAATCACCTGTTACTAAATAATTATCAGCACCTTTTGTTTTATCAGCTTCGATTTTTGTGGAAGTAAAAGATGATTTCGGATGTTTTTCAACTTCAAAAAAGTCACCAGTTTGCAAATGTTTAGTTAAACCATCAGCATCACTAAAAACAGATACCATATCAATATCAACAGTTACACTGCTTTCTTCAACTTTATTATTTACAAGATCGATCGTTCCGGTGAATTTATTGAATCCGCCGTCATGTTTTCCGGTTACTTTAGATCCTGTAAATTCAACTTTCGATCCTTCATTGCTAAAAGGAAGTGCTTCACCTTTTGCTTCTTTTTTAGCTGCAGCCGGAGTATTAGCCGGGGTGTTTGTTTCGGTATTACTTGCTGTATTTGTATTGTTTACGGTTGCTTTTGGTTTGTTGTCTGCCGGATTTTCGCAAGCTGATATAAACAATGCTAAAGCTAAAATACCGATTCCTAATTTGCTCATATTCTTATTTTCAGACCTTCCTGTATTTTGTAAATTTGTAAAACTTCCCTCGCTCGTTCAATTTTTATTTTGATTCAGTTTTGCTTTCGGACACTCTTCTTCATTTACATTTTTTTTAACTTTATGAAGAATATCCAGCAATTTGATTTGGCTTAAACTTTTTTCGATCGCCGATTCAACCTCATTTTGAACTTCCCTCAAAACTTCACCAATATTATTACTAACTTGGCAAGCAGTTTCCTCAACCGGTCGATGCAA